>DBQL01000213.1:4189-12847 GCA_002305235.1 Prevotella sp. UBA1395
GTCTTTTCGTCGCGCGATTGCTATCCGATCGGCTTGCGAAAAGATAGTAATCGCGACGCGAAAAGATAGTAATCGCAAACCCGTTTTTGTCAAGTTATTACAAGATATTGATTGTCAGTATTTTATAATAAGCCCGTTTGGGGCTGTTTTTTCGTGCCGATCATCGTCACTACGGTTTGGAGACGGTATGCAGACACCGCCCTTCAAGATATTTCATCATCATTTTTTTCAGATTCCATCCCGTATGCTCCTGTTTCCCATGTCTCTCGCGCCGACGCGCCGGAGAGACTTCTCGCCGTCCTCGGGCGCTTGTCGTGGTGGCGGCAGTGCAATTGATTTGCACGAAAATGAGCGTTAATCCTGTATAAAATTAATAGTTTTACTTGCCATATTTTAGATTATTTCTTATCTTTGCGACAAAATGTTATAACCCGCAACAGATCGATTTGGAATGGCTCTGATTATCGTTGGTATATTGCTTTTGGGTTATCTGCTCATTGCCACAGAGAGTGTCACGAACGTGAACAAGGCGGCGGTGGCGATATTTGTGTGTACGGTGGGCTGGGTGCTTTATATCAGCTACGGTACCGACTTTGTCATGAGCCAGCATGCCTCCGAGTATGCCGTGTTTCTGCATGGCGCCCCTGCCACGAGCATCGCGGCCAAGGAGTTTATCGCCCAGCACGTGTTTCTGATCTATGTGGGCAAGGCTTGCGAGATCGTGCTGTTTCTCTTGGCCACGCGAACCATCGTTGATATTCTCGACCGCAACGAGTGTTTCGACTTCATCACGCAGCTTTTGGCCACCCGCAGCAGCAGTCGCATGCTGTGGCTGCTCGGTTTGGTAACGCTGTTGGTGTCGGCCAATCTCGACAATCTCGTCACCACGGTGATGATGTTGGTGGTGATGCGCAAGCTGGTGCACAACCGTCGGCAGCGCATGGTCTTTGGTTCGGCCATCGTGATCGCGGCCAACTGTGGCGGCGCCATGACGGTCATAGGGTCACCGACGGGACTGATGCTGTGGAGTGCCGGGCTGGTCTCGGCCTCGCATTTCTTCCTGACGCTGGTTGTGCCGTGCCTCTTGGCATGGGCCATCCCCACTTGGTGGATAGGCAGGAGCCTGCCCGAGCATGTGGAATCGGAGATGATGACGCTGTCGTATCGTGGCGACGACTCGCGCTTGGCGGTGTGGCAGCGCATGCTGATGCTATGCTGGGGACTGGGCGGACTATGGTTCATCCCCACGTTTCACAACATCACCAAGCTCAGTCCGTTTCTCGGGGCGCTCTGTGTGCTGAGCGTGCTGTGGGTGGTCAATGAGATTTTCAACAGGAAGTTCGCCGAGACGGGCGGCATGAGCGAGCGTCGTGTGCCCACCGTCTTTCAGGACGGCAGCCACCAGCTCGTGCTCTTCGTGCTCGGCATGATGATGGCATGGGGCGTGGTCAAGGAGACCGGCGCGCTCGACACGCTCTGGGACTTTGTGCGGCAACAGGGCATTACAGACCCCATGCTGGCCGTGAGTGCCGGCGCGGTGAGTGCCGTACTCGACAATTTTGCCACCGCCGGGAGTTTCATCATGATTCATCCCACCGCCGGCCAAAACGACAGTTATTGGAGCATGATAGCCTTTATGTCGGCCGTGGGAGGCAACATCCTCTCCGTCGGCTCCATCTCGGGATGGGCATTGATGGGCACCGAGAAGATGCGCGTGGGCTGGTATTTCAGCCAAGTGGGCTGGAAAGCGATGGTAGGCATGCTGGCGGGCTTTGCCGTCTTGTGGCTCACGACGATATGAAATATAATAAGGTAAAAACAAAATATAAAGCAAAGGATAATTGAATGGGAAAGATTAAGACGATTGGTGTGCTCACTTCAGGAGGAGACGCACCCGGAATGAATGCCGCGATTCGTGCAGTGACACGTGCCGGAATATGCAACGGTTTTCAGATTAAAGGTATATACCGCGGTTTTGAGGGATTGATCAATGGTGAGGTGAAACCCTTCACCACAGAGAATGTGTCGGGTATCATCATGCAGGGTGGCACCATCCTCAAGACAGCGCGCTCGTCAGAGTTTCGCACGCCCGAGGGTCGCGAGAAGGCATACGCCAATTTGCAGAAGGAAGAGATCGATGCCTTGGTGGTGATCGGCGGCAACGGGTCGCTCACGGGAGCCATGAATTTCGCGCAGGAACATGACCTGTGCTGCATCGGTCTGCCCGGAACGATCGACAACGACCTCTACGGCACCGATACGACCATCGGCTATGACACCACGCTCAACACCATCGTGGAGTGTGTGGACCGCATTCGCGACACGGCACAGAGCCACGAGCGCATCTTCTTCATCGAGGTGATGGGGCGTGATGCCGGTTTCCTCGCGCAGAATGCCGCCATCGCAAGCGGTGCCGAGGCCGCCATCATCCCCGAGGATTCTACCGATGTGGACCAGTTGGCACAGTTCATGGCCCGCGGCATACGCAAGTCGAAGAAGAGCTGTATCGTCATCGTCTCGGAGAGTCCCAAGTGTGGCGCGCTCTATTATGCCGACCGTGTGAAGAAGGAATTTACCGGATATGACGTGCGCGTGTCTATCCTTGGGCATCTGCAGCGAGGCGGACGACCCTCGGCCCACGACCGTATCTTGGCCAGTAGGACGGGTGTCGGCGCCATCGAGGCCATCATTCAGGGTCAGCGCAACGTCATGGTGGGCATCCATAACAATGAGGTGACCTACGTGCCGCTGTCTGAAGCCATCCGCTCCGATAAACCCTTCGACAGAAAGCTGATCAAGGTACTCGACGAGCTGAGTATCTGACAGCCCACTAAATATTGTTAAAAAGTTTTCCGCTTCATAGAATAAAGCGTACTTTTGCATGGTGCGCAGCGGCTGTGCGCCATGCATCGAACAGAATATAAAATAAAAAACTAAAACAATAGCTTATGTCACAAATCAGCGGACGCATCTCCCAGATTATCGGTCCTGTGATTGATGTCTATTTCGACACGCAAGGTCAGGACTCGGAGAAGGTGTTGCCCAAAATCTACGAAGCTCTCAAGGTGAGCCGACCCGATGGTCGTGAGCTGGTCATCGAGGTGCAGCAACATATCGGAGAAGACACCGTGCGGTGTGTCGCAATGGATAATACGGACGGTCTGCAGCGCGGGCTCGAAGCCATCCCTACCGGAAGCCCGATCACAATGCCCGCCGGCGAGCAGATCAAAGGCCGCATGATGAACGTTATCGGCCAACCTATCGACGGTATGGGCGCGTTGGAGATGGAAGGGAGCTATCCCATTCACCGCGAGGCACCTAAGTTTGATGACCTGTCCACACACAAGGAGATGCTCGCCACGGGCATCAAGGTGATCGATTTGCTGGAGCCTTATATGAAAGGTGGTAAGATCGGACTCTTCGGTGGAGCCGGCGTGGGCAAGACAGTGCTTATCATGGAGCTGATCAACAACATCGCCAAAGGCCACGACGGCTACTCGGTGTTTGCCGGAGTAGGCGAGCGTACCCGTGAGGGTAACGACTTGATACGAGACATGATCGAGTCGGGCGTGATCCGTTACGGCGAGAAATTCCGCAAGGCAATGGACGAAGGCAAGTGGGACCTGTCGTTGGTAGACCCCGAAGAACTCAAGCAGTCGCAGGCCACCTTGGTCTACGGACAGATGAATGAGCCTCCCGGGGCACGTGCCTCCGTGGCACTTTCGGGCCTGACGGTGGCCGAGGAGTTTCGCGACCACGGCGGCAAGGGTGGCGCGCCGGCAGATATCATGTTCTTCATCGACAACATCTTCCGCTTCACACAGGCCGGTTCCGAGGTGTCGGCACTGCTGGGCCGTATGCCCTCGGCAGTGGGATACCAGCCCACGCTGGCCTCGGAGATGGGTGCCATGCAGGAGCGTATCACCTCGACCAAGAAGGGTTCCATCACCTCTGTGCAGGCGGTTTACGTGCCCGCAGACGACTTGACCGACCCCGCACCGGCCACCACCTTCAGCCACTTGGACGCCACCACGGTGCTCGACCGCAAGATTACCGAGCTGGGTATCTACCCGGCCGTAGACCCCTTGGCCAGTACCTCGCGCATCCTCGACCCGCTGATTGTCGGCAAGGAGCACTATGAGTGTGCCCAGCGCGTGAAAGAGACATTGCAGCATTATAACGAATTGCAGGATATCATTGCCATCTTGGGTATGGACGAGTTGTCTGACGAGGATAAACTCGTGGTGAACCGCGCCCGTCGTGTGCAGCGATTCCTCTCGCAGCCGTTTGCCGTGGCAGAACAGTTTACCGGTGTTCCCGGTGTGATGGTGAGCATCGAAGACACCATCAAGGGCTTCAACGCCATCCTCGACGGCGAGGTGGACGACCTGCCCGAGCAGGCGTTCATGAACGTGGGTACCATCGAGGATGCCATTGCCAAGGGTAAGAAACTGCTGGAAGCTGCCAAGGGATAACCGGATTCTTAAACATTCAAACTTGAAAAGTTATGTTGAAGTTAAGAATTGTGTCTCCCGAGAAAGTGGTGTTTGATGGCGAAGTGACCGGTGTCACGGTGCCGGGAACACTTGGCAGCTTTGAGATTCTCAACAATCACGCACCCATCATTTCCTCGTTGACCGTGGGAAGGGTGGACTACAAGACCGCGGAGGGTGTCACATCGCTCGACATCCGGGGCGGGTTTGTGGAGGTGAAGCAAAACGAGGTGAACCTCTGTGTGGAGGTATGATGGAGCGACAGAAGATCAAGAACATCTACAAGACAGGGCTTAGGGTGATTGTCGGCATGGTGCTGGCACTCCTCTTGGGCTTGAACATGGCTCGGGTGGAGCAGTATAACCGGCTCTTGGCCGTGACCGCCTTCGTCGTGACGCTCTTGTGGGTCGTGGTCTTCGCGCTCTTGTCCAAGCATGCCACCCCCGGCCGCGGTGATGAATCGCCGGCCGGCCGGATGGAGAAGGGAAAGCCGCGCGAATGATCATGGGGCATCTTTCAATAATGACGATTGCCTGTTGCGCGTGCTTCTTCGCTGTCCTCGGAATACTGTGGGTGTGGGGATACGACGTTGTCAAGAGGCGGTCGCCCGAGAATCTTCCCAAGTTTTATTTGGCATTGGCGGTGGTTCGCATCCTCGCCGTGCTGACTTTGGCAGGAGTTTATATCCTGTTCGTATCGCGGAGCGCCGGGCAATCCAAGGCGTTCGCCCTGATGGTCGGTGCCATGTATGTGGCGATGATGGCCATAACGCTGAAAATTAAACATTAAATGGAATTGAAATGAAATACGTCAAATTGATTGTCTGCATGTTGCTGCTGCTGGTTCTCGGTCTCCCCTCGCGGGCGTCTACCGGCGGAGAGGGCAAGCTCAACACCTCGGAGATCGTGGTGGGACATATCAAGGACTCCTACGAATGGCATGTGACCAATATCGGCGAGGAGCCGGTGATCATCCATTTGCCGGTGATCGTGAAGAGTTCCACGGGTTGGCACGTGTTCAGTACGGCGCGGTTTGAGGAAGAACCCGATGCCAAGGGATATCGGGTAGGTCCGCATAACCTTGTCATCGCGTCAAAAGGCGACAACGCCGGGAAGATTGTCGAACTGCAGAATGGCAGCGAGGTGCGGCCGTTGGACATCTCCATCACCAAGACAGTGGCCGTGATGTTCATCGATGCCATCATCCTTCTGCTGTGCATCCTTATCCCGGCGAGATGGTATCGCCATCGCAAGGCCGGAGATCCGGCACCGGGAGGGTTTACCGGGTTTATTGAGATGATCGTGACATACGTGGAAGACAACATCATCAAACCGGGTGTTGGCGAGGGCTACGAGAAGTATTCGCCTTACCTGATGACCTGTTTCTTCTTCATTCTCACCTGTAATCTCATGGGTATCATGCCGTTCCCGCCGGGTGGGGGCAATGTCACGGGTAACATCGCGGTGACTTTTTTCCTTGCGCTTTGTACCTTTATCATCACCCAGTTCAGCGGTACTCGGCACTATTGGAAAGAGATTTTTTGGCCCGAGGTGCCATTGGCATTGAAGGCTTTCCCTTTGATTCCGTTCATAGAGTTTGTCGGAATCTTCACCAAACCGTTCGCGCTGATGATTCGTCTCTTTGCCAACATGATGGCCGGACATGCCATTGCCCTGTCTTTGACATGTATCATCTTCGTGGTTGCCGCCATCGGCGGAGCGACATTCTATGGCATGAGCGTGCTGAGTGTGGTGATGAGCGTGTTCATGATGTGCCTTGAGTTCTTGGTATGCTTCATCCAAGCGATGGTGTTCACGATGCTCAGCTCCATCTTTATCGGTTTGGCGAGAGTGAAAGCGGAATAAAATGAAATGAAAATATAAAACAAATAATAACATTAAAATTTTAGAATTATGATTTCAACATTGTTATTGGCAGCCGCCGTTGACGGCATTGCGAAGTTAGGCGCAGGTCTTGGCGCAGGTCTTGCAGCTATTGGTGCAGGTATCGGTATTGGTCGCATCGGTGGTCAGGCGATGGATGCCATGGCGCGTCAGCCTGAGGTTATGAACAAGATTTTTACCAACATGATTGTGGCCGCGGCTCTGATCGAGGGTGTTGCCCTGTTTGCTGTCGTTGTCGCTTTCCTCTGCATCTAATCAAAAAGCATAATCGCTGCGTATGGATTTATTAATGCCCAGTACCGGCTTGCTGTTTTGGATGACTGTCGTCTTCCTGATTGTGCTTGCCGTTCTTTGGAAATGGGGATTCCCCGCTATCACCACGATGGTGAAAGAACGCAAGAACTTTATCGACGAGAGTCTTCGCAAGGCACATGAAGCCAATGAGAAGCTGGCCAACATACAGCAAGAAGGAGAATCCATTCTGCAGTCAGCTCGCGAGCAGCAGGCCGCTATCTTGAAGGAAGCCACCGCCACACGCGAAGCTATTGTTGCGAAAGCCCAGACCCAAGCGAAAGAAGAGGGTGCCCGATTGCTTGACGATGCCAAGACCGAAATTGAGTCGCAGAAGCAACAGGCCATCCGGGAGATTCGCGCTCAGGTAGCCGAACTGTCCGTGAAGATTGCGGAAAAGATCGTCCGTGAGAGGCTTTCGACAGATGACAAGCAGATGGAATTGATTGACAAGCTGCTGGCAAATGTATCTGTTGATGATAAAAACGATAATAAATAACGTGATATGGATTTAGGTGTAATATCGGTGAGGTACGCGCGTGCACTTCTCAAGAGTGCCACGAGGCTGAAGCAAGAGACCGTGGTCTACAAGGAGATGCAGATGCTTTCGCAAAGTTTCATGCAGGTACCGCAGTTGCGCTTTACCATTGATAACCCTATGTTGTCCAAGGACAAGAAGCTGTCGCTCATCGAAACGGCGGCGGGTGGCAACCTCTCGGCGCTGACCGGACGATTCTTGCAGCTTGTCTTCAAGGAGGGTAGGGAGAGCACCTTGCAATTGATGGCAGCCTCTTTTATCACACTTTACCGTCAACAGAATAACATTACCCGTGGCAAACTGATCACCGCCGTAGCCGTTTCGCCCCAGACCGAGGCGAAGATGAAGCAGAAGGTGGAGAGCAAGACTCATGGAACTGTAGAGTTTAATGTAGAGATCGATCCCGACATCATCGGCGGATTTATCTTGGAATATGATACCTACAGGCTGGATGCGAGTGTGAAATCGAAGCTCAATTCGGTTCTCAACACCCTGCGGAAGTAAAGAATGAATAATAAACAATAAACATCATTACCCGAAGCCGCAGAATGTGGGTGTGCAAACAGCAACAGTCACACCTGTTCTTCCGTGAGCATTTGCTGTTCCGATCGTGAGGTTATTGTTTAATCTTTAATGTGTAATCTATAACAATGTCAGATAAAATTAAACCAAGCGAGGTATCGGAGGTGTTGCTTCAGCAACTCGAAGGTATCAATGCTGAAGAGAAATTTGACGAAGTCGGTACCGTATTGACAGTCAGCGACGGTGTGGCCCGAATCTACGGACTCCGTAATTCCGAAGCCAACGAGTTGCTCGAGTTTGAGAACGGCACTATGGCCATTGTCATGAACCTCGAGGAAGACAACGTGGGTTGCATCCTCTTGGGTCCGACTACCGGCATCAAGGAGGGTCAGACGGTGAAGCGCACGCATCGCATCGCCTCTATCCGGGTGAACGATAACTTCCTCGGTCGTGTGGTCAACCCGTTGGGCGAGCCTATCGACGGCAAGGGAGACATTGACCTTACCGAGTCTTTTGAGATGCCTCTCGACCGCAAGGCGCCCGGCGTGATCTATCGTCAGCCGGTGAAAGAGCCTCTGCAGACCGGTCTGAAGGCTGTCGACTCGATGATTCCCATTGGTCGCGGACAGCGCGAGCTGATCATCGGCGACCGCCAGACGGGCAAGACTGCCGTGGCTGTCGACACCATCATCAACCAAAAAGGCAACTATGAGGCGGGCAAGCCGGTGTATTGTATCTATGTGGCCATCGGCCAAAAGGCCAGTACGGTGGCCACCCTCGTACAGACCTTGAAAGATCATGGTGCCCTGCCTTACTCCATCATCGTCAGCGCTACGGCTGCCGATCCTGCCGCCATGCAGTATTACGCGCCTTTTGCCGGAGCGGCGATAGGCGAGTATTTCCGTGACCG
>DBQL01000213.1:12961-18889 GCA_002305235.1 Prevotella sp. UBA1395
CATGTGCGTGGTGGTGGCTCGCTCACCGCATTGCCCATCATCGAGACACAGGCCGGCGACGTGTCGGCATATATCCCCACCAACGTGATCTCTATTACCGACGGACAGATCTATCTGGAGTCGAACCTCTTCAATCAGGGCTTCCGTCCGGCCATCAACGTGGGTATCTCGGTATCTCGTGTGGGCGGTTCGGCACAGGTCAAGAGCATGAAGAAGGTTGCCGGAACACTGAAGATCGACATGGCGCAGTATCGTGAGCTGGAGGCGTTCTCCAAGTTCTCGAGCGACATGGACCCCGTGACGGCGATGACCATCGACCGTGGTCGCAAGAATAACCAGTTGCTCATTCAACCCCAGTATAGTCCGATGGCCGTCGGTGACCAGATTGCCATACTCTATTGTGGCGTGCATGGACTGATGCATGACGTGCCGGTGGAGAAGGTGCGCCAGTGTCAGGAGCAATTCCTCGAGCAGATGCGGTCACAGCATCAGGACGTGCTCGACACGCTGGCCGGTGGAAAAATCGATGACGGTCTGACCAAAACCATTGAGGAGGTGATGGCCAACATCGCCGGACAATTCAAGAAATAAGAAGAGGATAGCTTATGCCGTCATTAAAAGAGATAAAGACCCGCATCGCCTCGGTACAGAGCACGCGCAAGATTACGAGCGCCATGAAGATGGTTGCTTCGTCAAAACTGCACCATGCCCAGACCGCCATTCAGAACATGTTGCCCTACGAAAACCAGCTGGAGCATATTCTCAAGGCCTTCTTGGTCTCTGTGCCCAACGCGCAAAGCAGGTATGACGAGGCCCGCAATGATGTGAGACGGGTGGCCTTGGTGGTCTATTCTTCCAACAGTTCGCTATGTGGAGGCTTTAATGGCAATGTTATCCGCCTGATGCAGCAGGCCGTCGAGAGCTACCGTTCGCAGGGCGTTACGGATATCACGATATATCCCATCGGCCGCAAGGTGGCCGAGAAGGCCCGCAAACTGGGCTATACCGTTGCCGGCGACTACACCGAGCTGGCCGACAAGCCCAATGCGCGCCGGTGCAGTGAGATTGCCGAAGAGGTGGCGTCGAAGTTTGTGGCGTTTGAGTATGACAAGGTAGAGCTGATCTACCATCATTTCAAGAGTGCCGGCTCGCAGATTCTCACCCGCAAGGTGTTGCTGCCCATCGACCTGAGCACAGAGAGCATCGGCGCCGACAATGACCGTGACCTCACGTCAAGCATCGCCACCGCCAAGGCGCAAGAGTATCTTCGCAAGAAGGGCAGCGAGGCGCGGCGGCACAGCCAGACCAACGTAAAGGGCCTGAACGACGACTTCATCGTGGAACCGGACATGGAGAGCGTGCTCTCGGTGCTGATTCCCAAGCTGCTCAATCTCATGGTCTACACGGCCCTGTTAGACAGCACGGCCTCCGAGCATGCGGCCCGCATGGTTGCCATGCAGACCGCCACGGATAATGCCGACGAGATACTTCGTGCGCTGAGCTTGCAATATAACAAGGGTCGCCAGTCGGCGATCACCAACGAATTGCTCGACATCGTGGGTGGCTCGGTCAACAATTGACAATTTATTTCATACTCCCCGGCGAAAGGCACGTGCCCGATGACGAAGGGCCTTTCGCAAGACAGAAAAAGGGGCGGAAACCGAACCGGTTTCCGCCCCTTTTCAGATGCTTCGCGATAGCTATCTAATGGCGGCGCGATTACTATCTAAACGCACGACGAATACTATCTTATCGCGACGCGATAAGATAGCTATCGCAAAGGGGGTGCGCGATGCCTGTATCTATTGGGGTTTCCAAGGGTGGCGGCATGCCGTTTGCGACATGTCTGAAGGCTGTGTGGCACGGTGTCGCCCGACAGCATTTTTTCTCTGTTTTTTAATTTCACCATTTACTTGGTGGAATCGAAAAATTGTCTTAACTTTGTACTCGTCTCAATTGAGAAACAGGCTTAAAAACCATCATACATGGCTGACGAAAACACCGTAAACATCACCAAAGTCCCCCGCAAGGCGCGGGCGCCCAAGCGTTCCTCGGACTATGGCAAGGGGAAAAAGCGCGACGTGAAGCGCAACATCCCCACCGACCTCATCCCCATCGAGGAAGAGACATGGTTGCTGCAACCCATTGCGGTGACCATGATGCGACATGACTATTCGTTGATACAAATCCGGATTTTGGTCACCATCGTGGAATACATGCAGACCAAACTGCATAAGATTTTGAACAAGGACAAGATGGAGCCTGAGATTTTCTCTGACGTGGAGCTGGACATCGACGGTCGTCTGGAGATCAAGACCATGTTCAAGACCCTCGGCGTAGACCCCAACCATTATCCGCAGCTGCGGCAAAGCCTCAAGATGCTGGCCGCCATACCCGTGGAGATACCCTATAAGACGGTAGACGGGCGAAGCTATCTCAAGGTGACCAACCTCTGCGACGTTTACATTCCCGAAGACGCGGGGGTGTATGAGAAGTATGCCGTGCTCAAGATAGACCGCACGGTGGCCAAGCGCTTGGTATCGCTCGACCTTGGTTACCACAAGTTGGGCAAGCAGATCGTGTTTGCATGCCGCAACCGTTACACCCAGCGCATCTACATGTTCATTGGGAGTTGGCTTGACAAGGGTACCACCCGCATCAAGACGGCAGAGTTTCGCAAGATGCTTCGACTGGAAACCAACTACAAGAAATTCAGCGACTTCACCCGACGCGTGCTCGAGCCGGCTAAGGAAGAACTGCAGTCGCTGGCCGAAAACGGGTTTTGTGACTGCTATTTCGACTACGAGAAACGCTACAATCAGGGGCAGCGGGGCGGCGAGCCCGATGAACTGGTGTTCCATATCCACCGGCCCAAGGGCAGGCTGAACCAGCAACTCAAGGACGTGAGCGAGATGCAGCGCGGCCAGTTTGCCGATATGCTGGTGAGATATTTCGGCTTTGACCAGAGCGTGGCCAAGAAAATGAGCGAGCGCGTTACCCCTACCAACTACGAAGAGGCGGTGACCAAGCTGCTCGACCTGCGTGTAAGGCTGCGCAACGACCTCACCATCCACGACCGCGCGGCCTACACCTACCGTGTGCTTGACAATCTGTTCAGAGACGTGCAAGGGCAATGACCCACGGCGCACCAATACAAGTTGTCGGCAGGCCGGTGCCAAGACATCGCAACATCATTACATCATATACTATCACAGACAAATGAAATCAAGAACATCAGATTGGTTTGAGACCAAGATCAAATACGACAAGATACAGGAAGACGGACAGCAGAAACCGGTCATGGAGCAATATGTGGTCGATGCCCTGAGCTTCACCGAGGCCGAGAGCACGATGATCGAGGAGATGTCGGCCTATATCAGCGGCGACTTCAAGATTGTGGGCATCAAGCCCGCGGCCTATCATGAGATATTCTTCAGCGACGACCCCAAGGCCGACAAATGGTACAAGGCCAAGCTCTCGTTTATCACCATCGACGAGAAGACCGAGAAAGAGAAACGCTCATCGGTCAGCTATCTGGTGCAGGCCGCCGGCCTGCCGGCAGCGGTCAAGGGCATCGAGGAAGTCATGGGAGGCACAATGGTAGACTATGTCATCGCCTCGGTGAGCGAAACCATGTTTATGGACGTGTTTGAGCATCGCTTGTCATCGGCCAAGGGCAGTGGTGCCAATGATGTTCCCGAGTATGAACAAGACGGTGGTCAAGACAAATACAAGGAATAATGAACGTAGATGTTGCTAAAAACTTGAAAGAAGTGCTTGGCAACCTGCCCGATGAGGTGAGTTTGGTTGCTATCAGCAAGTACCACCCTTTGGAATATTTGGAGGCGGCTTATGCCGCCGGCCAGCGCATCTTCGGCGAGAGCCACGAGCAGGAGCTGCGCGTCAAGGTGCCCGCAATGCCGCAGGATGTGAGTTGGCATTTTATCGGGCACCTGCAAACCAACAAGGTGAAACACATCGCACCCTATATCTCCATGATCGAGGCCGTAGACAGTTTCAAACTGCTCAAAGAGGTCGACAAGCAGGCAGCCAAGTGTGGCAGGGTCATCAAGGTGTTGCTCGAGCTGCATATTGCCGAAGAGGTGTCTAAGTATGGATTCACGTTTGAGGCCTGTCGCGAGATGCTGCGTGCGGGCGAATGGAGAGATTTGAGGAATGTCAGGATATGCGGGTTGATGATGATGGCTACCAATACCGACGACGAGTCGGTGGTGGCCGGTGAGATGACACGTGCCGCCGACTTCTTCGATGAGTTGAAACACGACTATTTTGCCGATGCCGACGACTTTTGCTACCGCTCGTGGGGCATGAGCCAAGACTATCGCATTGCGGTGAGATGCAGGTCGAACATGGTCAGGGTAGGCACGTCTATCTTCGGCCCCAGAGTTTATTAATACATGGTAAAGAACAAAATGCTCGATAAAGCCTGGAAGATTCTCGATGGTTATCTGGAGGTGACTGCCAAGCGGAGAACTCCCGAGCGATACGCTATCCTTGAGGCCATTTATCATTTTGATGGTCATTTCACGGTCGAGGAATTGAACGACCTGCTCGAGAAGGATAGGTTCATTGTCAGTCGGGCAACGCTTTACAACACACTCAGGCTTTTTTTGAAGATCCATTTGGTCGTGCGCCACAAGTTAGCCGATAAGACCAAGTATGAGGCGGCACTTCGCAACGACTCCCACAGCCATCAGATTTGCACCATGTGTGGCAAGGTTTCTGAGGTGGAATTGCCCGAGGTGGAGGCAGCCATAGCCGCTTCGCGGCTGTATCGTTTTCGCAAGGAGGGATTCACGCTATATATTTATGGCATCTGCAGCAGCTGCCAGTCGAAGCTGACGCGTCAGCGCACCATGATAGAAAAGAATAAATCAGATAACAAATAATTCTTAAAATGCGTATGAATAAAGGAAAAGTTGATGTCTTGTTAGGTCTTCAGTGGGGAGATGAGGGCAAGGGTAAGGTCGTAGACGTACTCACGCCCAACTATGACGTGATTGCCCGCTTTCAGGGTGGACCCAATGCCGGCCACACCTTGGAATTCGAGGGCCAGAAATATGTGCTCCGCAGCATTCCCTCCGGAATTTTCCAAGGTGGCAAGGTCAATATCATCGGCAATGGCGTGGTGCTGGCCCCCGACCTCTTTATGGGCGAGGCCAAGGAGCTGGCCAAGAGCGGACACGAGCTTCAGTCGCGCCTGCACATCTCTAATAAGGCTCACCTGATCATGCCTACCCATCGCATTCTCGACCGCGCGCTTGAGGCTGCCAAGGGCAAAGACAAGGTGGGCACCACCGGCAAGGGTATCGGGCCGACCTATACCGACAAAGTGAGCCGCAACGGATTGCGTGTCGGTGACATCTTGGATAACTTCGAGACGAAGTATGCCGCCCACAAGGAGCGCCATCTGCAAATGCTCGCTTCGATGGGCTGGACAGATTTTGAGGGATTTGAGGAGACCGAGAAAACATGGATGGAAGGCGTGGAATATCTGCGCGGTTTCCATATCGTGGACAGCGAGCATGAGATCAACCGCCTGCTCAGAGACGGCAAGACCATTCTCTGTGAGGGCGCGCAAGGCACGATGCTCGACGTGGATTTCGGAAGCTACCCGTTCGTGACCTCGAGCAACACGGTGTGTGCCGGTGCCTGCACAGGACTTGGCATTGGGCCCAACCGGGTGGGGAATGTATATGGAATCATGAAGGCCTATTGCACAAGGGTGGGTGCCGGCCCGTTCCCCACAGAACTTTTTGATGAGACCGGCGCACGCATGCGCGACATCGGACATGAGTATGGTGCCGTGACGGGTCGCGAGCGTCGATGCGGATGGATAGACCTCGTGCAGCTCAGATACAGCATCATGGTGAACGGCGTGACCGAACTGATCATGATGAAGAGCGA
>DBQL01000213.1:19006-19607 GCA_002305235.1 Prevotella sp. UBA1395
CAGGCGTTCAAAGACTATATCTCGTTCCTCGAGGCAGAGCTTGAGACACCCATCAGGATCATCTCCATCGGTCCGGACAGAAGTCAAACCATCGTAAGAAACAAGTAAGCATCATGGGCAACAACAAACCATCCATCCCCAAGGGCACGCGAGACTTCGGCCCCGAGGAGATGGCCAAACGCAATTATATCTTCAACACCATCAAGGAGGTCTATGCCCTCTATGGTTTTCAGCAGATCGAGACCCCTTCAATGGAGACCCTGCAGACACTCATGGGCAAATATGGCGATGAGGGTGACAAGCTGCTTTTCAAGGTGCTCAACTCCGGAGACTATTTCAAGGGTATTTCTGACGAGGACCTTCTCGGCAGAAATGCCCTGCACTTGCAGACCAAGTTTTGCGAGAAAGGTCTGCGGTACGACCTCACCGTTCCCTTTGCGAGATATGTGGTGATGCACCGTGAGAACCTCCAGTTG
Source organism: Prevotella sp. UBA1395 (assembly GCA_002305235.1). Lineage (GTDB taxonomy): Bacteria > Bacteroidota > Bacteroidia > Bacteroidales > Bacteroidaceae > Prevotella. The sequence continues at coordinate 19,483 of DBQL01000213.1, forward strand.
CCTTTCAAGCGCTATCAGATCCAGCCCGTGTGGCGTGCCGATCGTCCGCAGAAAGGCCGTTACCGTGAGTTTTATCAGTGTGATGCCGATGTGGTGGGTTCCGATTCGCTGCTCAACGAGGTGGA
>DBQL01000213.1:19665-23463 GCA_002305235.1 Prevotella sp. UBA1395
GTGAACGAGGAACTGCGCAACGACGGTATCTCCGAGGAGGCTATCACCAAGTTGCAGCCTATCATCGCCATGCAGGGCACCAACGACGAGAAACTCGATATCATTGCCGAACTGCTGAAAACATCGGAGGTGGGGCTTAAGGGTGTCGAAGAGACTCGTTTCATCCTCGGCACACTCAAGCAGTTGGGGCTGCACAGTGAGATGGAACTCGACCTCACCTTGGCCCGCGGACTGAACTATTACACGGGTGCGATTTTCGAGGTCAAGGCCTTGGACACGCAGATCGGGTCTATCACCGGCGGCGGACGCTATGACAACCTCACGGGAATCTTCGGCATGCCGGGACTCTCGGGCGTAGGCATCTCGTTTGGCGCCGACCGTATCTATGATGTGCTCAACACCTTGGACCTCTATCCCAATGAGGCTGTCTCGGCTACGCAACTGCTCTTTATCAACTTCGGCGAGAAAGAAACGGCCTACTGCCTGCCCATCGTGGCCAAGGCTCGCGAGGCCGGAATCCGCACGGAGATGTATCCCGACAAGGCCAAGATGAAAAAGCAGATGGGCTATGCCGATGCCAAAAATATCGCTTTCGTGGCATTGGCGGGCGACAACGAGATGGCCGCGGGAAAGATTACGCTGAAGAATATGACTACCGGTGAGCAGCAACTCATGACCGCCGACGAACTGATCGCGGCCATCGGCAAGTGATGCCTAAGGTATATAGAACTACTCGCGACGCCGTGTCAACGACCTGTATTCGTGCCGACAGATTGTAAGATCGGGCCGGACAGGCTTTTGGCACGGCGTCGTCAATCATCAACAAACTATATGAAAACTAACAAACTAACGATCTTTGTGCTCGTCGTGGCAGTGGTGCTCTGCTTGTCGGCGGGTAAGAAACGAACCACCATCTTTGTCATCGGCGACTCGACGGCAGCCGAGAAATCCCATCCCGAATCCAACCCGGAACGGGGATGGGGCATGATGTTGCAGGGGTTTTTCGATGACGATATTCGGGTCGACAACCATGCGGTGAACGGTCGGTCGTCGAAGAGCTTCTTGGATGAGGGCCGATGGCAGAAGGTGCTCGACCGTATCAAACCCGGCGACTATGTGTTCATACAGTTCGGACACAACGACGAGAAACCCAAGGCCGACCGCCATACGGTGCCCGGCTCTACGTTTGACGCGTATCTCTCTCGCTATGTCGGCGAGACGCGTGCCAAAGGTGGCATTCCTGTGCTGTTCAGTTGTGTGGTTCGCCGCAATTTTATCCATCAGGTCGACTCCACTGTCGACGACGAATCGCTCAGGCAGGTGGTCTATGGTGACGAGGTGGTCAACTCGGACACTCTCGTAGATACCCACGGAGCATACAAGGACGCACCTCGGAATGTGGCCCGCAAACTGGGCGTGACATTCATAGACGCCAATAAGATTACCCACGATCTGGAGCAGGGCATGGGTGTGACAGGCTCGCGCAAGTTGCATGTGTGGTACAGGCCGGGAGAGATCGCGTCTATCCCCAAGGGCAGGAAAGACAACACTCATTATAATATATATGGTGCACGCAGGGTGGCAGGCTTGTTGGCCGGTGCCGTAGGCAAGGAAATCAAGGCCTTGAGAAAGCATGTTGTGCATTTCGACCATGTGGTTTCAACCCAAGGTCGGGGCAACTACATGAACCTGCAAGATGCGATTGATGCCATCCCGACAGGTCAAAAGGCGAGAATCTATGTGCTTGACGGACGATGGACTGTGAATAAAAAGGAATTGAGAAACAAGAAACTGAAGTTTGAGTGCTACGAGGGCGCACGTGTTTTGGTAGAATAAACCATAATAACGACTGTTGTAACAATATACACTCATTTGATGTTTCATGGCTTTTATCTTTATAATTTTTTGAATAAATTATCATTTATATAATGTAATTTATCCAAATTTATTTGTATTTATATTAGAATTTTGGTATCTTTGCAACTCATACGCAATACTAAATATTAATTACGAAAGGAATTGAAATGAACCAAGAGGCATACGATAGATTAGTGAGTTGTGGCGTAAGGCCGTCCATGCAGCGTTTGGCTATCATGGATTATCTGCTCAAGCATCGCACGCATCCCACGGTGGAAGAGGTTTATCAAGGTATCAGCAAAGAGATCAGGACATTGAGTCGGACAACGGTTTACAATACCCTGCGACTTTTTTCCGAGCACAATGCCGCCCAGATGATTACCATTGATGAGCATCGCGTGTGCTATGATGGTGACATTCACCCTCATGTACACTTCTATTGCCGTAACTGCGGACATGTTTACGACTTGATGGACGAGGAGATTCCGGCAATGGCCCACCCCAAAAATGTGGATGGTCACAGTGTTGACGATATTCAACTTTATTACAAAGGCATTTGCCGCGATTGCAAATCGCATAAAAGCTGATTGTGAGATTTGCTACGACAAAAAGCAGCTTGGCGCATCATGATGTGTGCCAAGCTGTTTTTTTTGGTGTATATCGTTGCCTTCAGCTTTTCGCGGTGTTCTTGCCACGTGAGACTTCCAGTGGTAAACGCCCCCCCAAGGCGGCATTCTGCCCATAAAAAAATGCCCTCGCCGATTCCTGATGGGGGAAAGGGTGAGGGCAAAAGCGTCTTGTGCAGATAGCAGCAAACTATGATACCATAGCCTTGATATCTTCGTCTACGGTCGTGATCGTTCCGAGACCGAAATTGGTCTGAAGGATGTTCAGCATGTCGGGCGATACGAATGCGGGAAGTGTCGGACCGATGTGGATGTTCTTAATGCCGAGACTCAGCAGGGCAAGCAGTACGATAACGGCTTTCTGCTCATACCATGCAATGTTGAAGACGATGGGCAGATGGTTCACATCCTCTACCTCGAAAATCTCTTTGAGCTTCAAGGCCACTACCACCCATGAGTAACTGTCGTTGCACTGACCGGCATCGAGTACGCGAGGTATACCGTTGATGTCGCCAAGGTTGAGCTTGTTGTATTTGTATTTGGCGCATCCCGATGTGAGGATTACCACATCCTTGGGCAATGCGGCGGCAAAATCGGTGTAATAGTTGCGGTTTTTCATTCTGCCGTCACAGCCACTCATTACCACAAACTTGCGAATGGCGCCGGTTTTCACAGCGTCGACGATCTGGTCGGCAAGCGCCACCACCTGATTGTGGGCAAATCCGCCGATGATCTCTCCTTGCTCCAGCTGTTCAGGGGCCTCGCAGTGGCGGGCAATCTCTATCACTTCAGAGAAATCCTTGTGGCCGTTGGCATCAGTGGGGATATGTTTCCAGCCCGGGTACCCGGTAGAATTGGCCGTGAACACGCGGTCACGATAGTTGGCATTGGCTGTCGGGGGAACAATACAGTTGGTGGTGAAGACGATTGGTCCGTTGAATCGAGAGAACTCCTCTTTCTGTTTCCACCATGCATTGCCGTAGTTGCCCACAAGATGGGAGTACTTCTTCAGGTGCGGATAGTAGTGGGCGGGCAGCATTTCGCTGTGTGTATATACGTCTATGCCCGTACCTTCGGTTTGCTTGAGCAGTTCCTCGATGTCGTGCAGGTCGTGGCCACTGATAAGAATGCCGGGACGGGTACCTACGCCTATGTTCACGTGGGTGATCTCGGGCTGGCCAAAACTCTGCGTGTTGGCCTCGTCGAGCAATGCCATGACCTTCACTCCATAGCTTCCTGTCTCCAAGACAAGGTTGAGAAGCTCGTCGGTGGTAGCTGTGGGCGATACGGTAGTTGCCAGCACACGTTCCATGAA
>DBQL01000213.1:23556-24593 GCA_002305235.1 Prevotella sp. UBA1395
TCGATATTCACGGCATCGCAATCGGGCAATGCCACTTGATGTTTGCGGGCCAAGTCTGCCAGTTCGCGCTTGAGAGTCAATGCGGCTGTCACTTTCTGCTTGATGCTGTCGTTGTCGAAATTGGCATTGGTGATGGTTGAGAACAGTCCGTCCACGATGATGCTATCGGTATGCTCGGGCGTTTCCACCTGATGCTCGTGCAGGGTGGTGGCTATCACGCCCACGCCTTTGAGTGCATATAGGAGCATGTCCATCAGGTTTGATGTTTCGGGCTGTTTGCCACAAACTCCGCGAAGTACGCATCCGGTGCCGGAAGCAGTTTCCTGACATTGGAAACAAAACATTTGACTATCCATAATTCTTTTGTATTCTATTAAAAGTGTTTAATGCTGTGATTGTTTGTTATTCTTGTTCCATTTTGAGAAAGCCGGGGAAAATGAGATTATTCTCTATGGCCACGTGTTCCTTGAGATCGGCAAAGAAGCGATAAAGCTCTCGATTCATCAGACGATAGCTGGAACATCCGTCGGTGGGTGTGGTGAAGTTTTCGGTGATGTCGGCGATATGCTGCCATGTCTCGCCTGCGACATCGTGCTCCATCATCATTTGTCTGATGGGAAAGGCGATGCTTCCACAATGGAAGGCGGCCGTTGGGCGCGCTTCCTCATGAGCCTGATACATCTCGTAAAGATGAGGGAAGAGCACCTGTTCTTCTTTGGCGAAATGGGATTCGAGTTCTTCAAATGAGGCAGCAACGGCATTTCTCACCTCGTGCAACACCGGATGACGGTTGCCGTGAGCATGTTCTACCTTCTCGACAAGACGGAGCAATGCCTCGTGATGTTGGTGGAAATTGCGGTGATGCACCTTGAGAACATAGTCGACCAACAGGTCTAAAGGCCACTGTGCGAAGTTCACGGTGCCGGCCTCTTCGGTGTTATTGTTCAGTTGTGTAAGCACATCGGCCGGGTTGAGATGCTGTTTGTTGCAGGCTTCCTCAAGGGTATCGCTGCCATTGCAGCAATAGTCAATGCCCA
>DBQL01000213.1:24689-27544 GCA_002305235.1 Prevotella sp. UBA1395
CGGATAGTTTCTATACTATTCATCGGTTTTATCGATGGATGTGATGATATTTTATTATATTTGCAGTGTTTAATAGAAGTATTCATGGAAATAAGACAACTTAAATATTTTGTCAATGCAGCCAAGACCTTGAGTTTCACCGAGGCGGCCCGACTGTCCAATGTGGCGCAAAGCACGCTGTCGCAGCAGGTGAAGCAATTGGAAACAGAATTGGATGTACCGCTATTCCATCGTATGGGCAAGCAGATACAGCTAACGACAGAGGGGAGCATGTTTCTTGAGGATGCCCAACGGCTGCTCGATGATGCCCGGCAAGGGTTGCAGCGTTTGGCCGATTTGGGAAAACTGGAGGGTGGAAGCGTGCATATCGGCATTGCGGCCGGGTTGGGTCTCTCGGCTCTCCTCACAGATGTGCTCACGGAATATTATAAGCTCTATCCGCGCATCGAACTGAAGATAAGACAGGTGTCGGCCGGTAAACTTGCCGACTTGCTGAGGCAACATGAGATTGATTTGGCCATGACCTTCACTTTTTCGACAGCACAAGAGGGCTTGCAGGCACAGCCATTGTTTGGCACCCGTATATGTGCCGTCGTAGGCGAACACCACAGACTGGAGGCGCAAAAGACGGTCAGCATAGAGCAACTCGTTCATCAGCCTTTGGTATTGCCCAATGAGGAGTTGGTCATTCGTCAGCGCATAGATGCTGCAGCCAAGGAAAAGGGCATCTCTCTGCGTCCTGCTGTCGAGATAGACAACCTCTCACATATTATATATATGGTAAGAACGGGACGATGGGTGAGCCTTCTTCCCGATGTGGCCACACTATCGGTGAGGGGACTTGTGAGACTTCAGTTAGACCGGTCTGTTGTTTTACCGACCTCGGTTTATACGTTAGAGGGTGTCTATCAGCGTAAGGCTGTTAAAGAGTTTATTCGTCTGATGAAGGAGAATGCCCGGCGCATGCTAAGAACCAAGGATGAGTATTGTACGATCTGCGGTGAGACATTTATGGTATAGCGCAATGGGTATGCAACGAGACAGGTTCTCCCTTTGACCGATTGACAATTTATACGCAACAGCGATCGTGAACGGAGTATATCAACAATTCTTTCAGTTTATATCCCTTTTCTCATTTTTTATATTTATCTTTGCACATTAAACTATATTGCAGAATCATGAAAGAGGTTAAGGTAAAAGACAGCGATCTGAGGCGTGCGGCCGAAAAAGGCATGGACGAGTTTGTCGCAGTCTTCAACGATGCAATCCTTGAAGCCATTGGTGGAGAGTTGAATGACAAGACCATTGGCGAGCTGAATGCGGATCAAATCACGCTTTTAGGCTATGTGATGCTTCGCGACGAGGTGATGGATGGTGGTTTTATCCAGCTCATCCACAACGGATTGGGAGCATTTGTCTATTTGAATCCTTTTGACAAGGCTCTGCGCAACTGGGGCATTCAGAAGTTGCATGGCATCGTGAACAAAAGCCATCGGCTGTACAAGCTCTATCATGAGGATATCGAAAAGGAGTGCAGTCAGGAGGAGTTTGATGCCCTCTATGAGAAATATAGCGAATTCGACGATTTTGATGATGCCTTTGTTGAGGGTGAGGAAGGGTTTACCTCGCTTGTGGCCCAATATATCGACGAACATATAGAAAATTTTGCTACAATAGTAAATGAATAAGGAACAGCTCGAACTTCGCAAGAAAAGTCCGGTACAGATCAGAAACAAGAAGGCGTCGTTCGAATATATTTTTATCGACACCTATACGGCGGGCATTGTGCTTACGGGTACCGAGATCAAGTCGATCAGGCTTGGCAAGGCCTCGTTGGTAGATGCCTTTTGTTATATCAATAATGGAGAGGTATGGGTCAAAGGCATGAATATTTCTCCCTATTTCTACGGGTCTTATGCCAATCACGAAGCCAAGCGCGATCGCAAGTTGCTGCTTTCCAAGAGAGAAATCAAGAATCTCTTGCAAGATTCGAGCGCTCCCGGCTTTACCATCGTGCCTGTATTGATGTTCATAGACAGTCATGGCAGGGCCAAGGTCGATATAGTCTTGGCACGTGGAAAGAAAGAATTTGACAAGCGCCAGTCGTTGAAGGAGAGAGAAGACAAGCGTGAGATGGACAGAGCCATCAAGCGTTACTGATCAATGGCGCTATGCGGCCTATGGCATTCAGCCCAAATGCTCATGGCTATAACGCCACAGCATACACAAAATACAGTCAAGATACAAGGAAACGATGAATCAGGATAAGTTAAGAGAGATAGCCAAAGAGAAAATACTGATCCTCGACGGAGCATACGGTACGATGATTCAGAGCTATAATTTGTCGGAACACGACTTCCGCGGGGATATTTTCCAAGACATTCCCGGGCAGATGCAAGGCAATAATGACGTGCTCAATGTCACCCGTCCCGATGTGATTCTTCAGATTCATCGCAAATACTTGCAGGCCGGCGCAGACATTATCGAGACCAATACCTTTTCCAGTCAGCGTGTGTCTCAGGCCGATTACCACATCGAATCATATAGTCGTGAGCTGGCCTATCGAGGCGCATGCTTGGCCCGTCAGGCCGCCGACGAGTTTTGTACGGAGGCTTGGCCGCGGTTTGTCGCGGGTGCTATCGGACCTACCAACAAGACCTGCTCGATGAGCCCCGACGTGAGTAACCCGGCAGCACGAGAGCTTGGTTATGATGATCTGCTGACTGTTTATTTGGAGCAGGCCGAGGCTTTGATCGAGGGTGGGGTAGACGCTTTCTTGATCGAGACCATCTTCGACACGCTCAATGCCAAGTGTGCCATAGACGCTTGCAATCAGGCAATGGAGAAGGCCGGGC
>DBQL01000008.1:0-3183 GCA_002305235.1 Prevotella sp. UBA1395
GCTGTCGGGTATCTCCCTGAACCGTATGTCGGTATATCTCACCGCCCTCATCCTGCCAAAGTTGTTGTAGGTCTTTTGCAGGTCGGTGGCACTGAAAGGTTTCCCTGCCTGTATGGCCGTACTGTTTTCCAGCACCCGTCGTCGCAACCTCACCCCGTTCTCCTCACCCTCCTGATAGATGATGTTCCGAATGGTATATCTCGGGTGTAAGGTCTCAGGCTGCGCGTTGTTCGCACGATATTTCAGCAGATGCAGCGTCAGGTCCACCCCCGTACTGTTGGCCGTGGAGTCGGCGCTGTATTGGATGAAGTCCTTATGAAACCGGTAATAGCCCGAGTCCATGAGTATGGCGGTGATACGTGCACGCTCCTGTTCGAGTCGCGCCACGGTGAACCTGTCTCCAATGCGCAGTCCGTCTTCCTTGAGACGCCTGCGTGCCTGTTGGGTGTTGCGATAGTTTTCCAGCACCTCACGGATGCGTTCATCACGGATATCATACGTCATTTTCTTGATAAAGAACGGCGTGCCGGGATGNNGCCTTGAGCTTCTTTCCCTTCACCTTGGTCTGCAAATCCACCGTCGCATTCATGTAACCCATGTTTTGCTGGGCCTTGCGCAGATCCTCGATAGACAGCATGGCCTGCACGGAATCGTAGATGACCGGTTCTTCTCCGATCTTCCGTAGCGTGCGGTTGATCCACTTGGTAGAGTCTTTTCCCGAAAGCGCATACGTGCCCAAGGGTATCTTGAACATGGAAAACCACTTGGAATTGGCATGTTGGCGAATGTAAGGTGCCAATGCCGCGACATCGATGTTTTTCTCATCGGCCTTGACTTCTACACTCTCCAACAGATATTGCTTGTCTGACACGAACTTCGTGGAACTGCATGCTGTCATGAGGCACAGCGCGACCACCAAGAAAATATAATGTGTTGTCTTCAATAAAATCGGATTTAGCGATGCAAAGATACTATTAAATCTCCACAGAATGGAGAGATTTACGCATATTTTTCGCCTACTTACAAACATATTAAGTATCTTTGCAGTATGATAAGCAAGGGATTGTTGAAGTTTGTCCATTCGTTGGAACAGAAGAAAATACGGTATCAGGAGCGATTGTTTGTGGCCGAAGGCCCCAAGGTCGTGAGCGATTTGCTGCAAGTGTCTGTGCCGCGTTTCATCATTGCCACCGAGGCATGGCTGCGTGATGAGGCCGGCATTCGCGACTTGCAAGACACCACTGTCGTCGAGACCACCGACGAAGAGTTGCGCAAAGCATCGTTCCTTCAGCATCCGCAACAGGTGCTGGGCGTGTTCCCCATGATGGACGATGAGGCCGAGGCCTGCCTGCCCGACACACAGTTGAGCCTTGCTCTTGACGGTGTGCAAGACCCCGGCAACCTCGGAACCATCATCCGCATAGCCGACTGGTTTGGCATTGAGCACATTTTCTGTTCGCAGTCTACCGCCGACCTCTACAATCCCAAGGTGGTGCAAGCCACGATGGGCAGCATCGCGAGGGTCAAGGTGTGCTACACCGACCTCGTGAGACTCATCGACCGACTGCCCCACGACTATCCTGTATATGGCACATTGCTCGACGGTGCCGACCTCTACGCGCAGCCACTCACGCCCCACGGACTTATCGTCATGGGCAATGAGGGCAACGGCATCTCGCCCGAGGTGGCCCGCAAGGTGAGCCACCGACTGCTCATACCCAACTATCCGGCCGGACGGCCGACGGCCGACAGCTTGAATGTAGCCATAGCAACGGCCATCACCTGCGCCGAATTCAGAAGAAGAAACACATAGATTATGGAAGCAGAACTCTACAAAGTGCGTAGCTTGGCCCATTGTGTCAAGGTCGCTTACGATCTCTTCAGTACCAACATCGGGAGCATCATCCGCCGCACATGGCGGCCCGCGGCAGCCTTATCGCTGGTCGACGGCCTTTTCATGGCCCTGTTCTACCCCCGATTGTCCGGATTTCACACCGCCGACATGGCCTCCTCACTGCCTTGGCCGCAGCTATTGGCTTTTGTGGCCATCCTTTGCGTGTCGTTGGCCTGCTCGGCATGGTTCTTGGCCTCGGTCTTGGGCATGCTCAATGGCCGCCGCCTATCGTCAAACCTGCCACGCGTGTTGCGGATGTATCTTGCCATTACCGGCATCGGCATCCTTTTTGTACTGGCTCAAACGCTTTTGACCATCGTGTTGATGATGGGTGCCGGCGGCAAGCCGACACCGCAAACGCCCAACATCGTTCTCGCCCTCATAGGCGTGACGTGGATAATATTCTTGGTCTGCATGCTGCCCTTGGTCTATTCTTCCATGAAATATTTCATGGAAAAGGAGATGCGGTTGAGAGACGTTTTCGGCAAGTCTTATCGCAAGGGCTGGCGCTTCTGGGGTTTTCTCTTCCTCATGATACTCGTCACCGGCATCATCATCGGTATGATCTATGTGGTGGTCATGAGTCCCCAGTTCATCCTGTTTTTTGCGTCATCGGTCAATGCCGATGGCGGCAGATTGGGCGATCCCTCCGGACTTCCCGGCTATTTCCCGGTGCTCACATTCCTCGTTACCACCCTTTGCACCGCCGTATGGCTTTATGTCATGGTGTGGCTCGAGATGGCGTTCTACTACGCATACGGGCATATTGAGGCCAAGATGGCGGCCAAGGCGCAACTCTCGGCCGCCCCACACAATGCCACGACCGATGATTTTCCACCCATCGCATAAGCCGGATACAAGCAATTCCTCTCTATACATTATATCAACAGCATGCAGAAAATACTATTTATCGACCGCGACGGCACGCTCATCGAGGAGCCGCATGACGAACAAATCGACTCGTTCGACAAACTGAAGTTCACCCGCGGGGTGTTCAAGAACTTGGCATTCATACGCCAGCATCTCGATTTCAAGTTTGTCATGGTAAGCAATCAGGACGGTCTCGGTACATCGTCATTTCCCGAAGACACCTTTTGGCCGGTACACAACTTTGTGCTCCAAACCCTTGAAGGCGAGGGAATAACCTTTGACGACATACTCATCGACAGGCATTTTCCCGAGGACAACTCGCCCATGCGCAAGCCCGGAACGGCGATGCTCACCGCTTATATGGATAATCCCGACATTGATTTGGCCGGAAGTTATGTCATCGGAGACCGTGACACCGA
>DBQL01000008.1:3190-5025 GCA_002305235.1 Prevotella sp. UBA1395
TGGGACAAGATTTCCGAACTGCTCTTTGCCGGTGAGCGCACGGCAGAGGTGAGGCGCACCACCAAGGAGACCGACATCATGGTGAGAATAGACCTCGACGGATCGGGCAAAACCGACATCTCCACGGGTTTGGGATTCTTTGACCACATGCTCGAGCAGATCGGAAAACATGGCATGATGGACCTCACCATACACACCCGGGGCGACCTGCACGTAGACGAGCATCATACCATCGAGGACACAGCCATCGCCCTTGGCGAGTGCTTGCTCAAGGCCTTGGGCGACAAGCGGGGCATTGAGCGCTACGGCTATGCGCTGCCGATGGACGACTGCCTGTGCCAAGTGGCGTTGGATTTTGGCGGACGGCCGTGGCTTGTATGGGATGCCGAGTTTCATCGCGAGAAGGTTGGCGAGATGCCCACCGAGATGTTCCTCCACTTTTTCAAGAGCCTAAGCGATTCGGCAAAGATGAATCTCAACATCAAGGCCGAGGGACAAAATGAGCATCACAAGATTGAAGGCATCTTCAAAGCCCTTGCCCGCAGCTTGAAGATGGCGGTGAAACGTGATATCTATCATTACGAGCTACCCTCGACCAAGGGCACGCTCTAATGGGTCGCCGTGCCATCATTGGATATTCTCCAAGCCGTGAATAACGAAAATATGCACAAAAGCAAAAAAATAAGGCTTGAAAATTTGGGGAAACCAAATAAAAGCATTACTTTTGCAACCGCTTAGACAAAGGACAGGGTGCGTTGTCCGAACGGTTAGGTACCGGTCTGCAAAACCGCTCAAGGCGGTTCGACTCCGCCACGCACCTCCAACGGGAATCCAAATTTTGGATTCCCGTTTTGCATTTTCGGCTCCAACCCTCCATTCTCTCAGGAAGCATTTTCCCTGTTTTTATAAATGGTTGAATATAAGCACATTAAAACTTCATTATTTGTGCTTTGCGATTACTATCTTTTCGTGCTGCGATTACTATCGAAACGCGTTGCGATTACTATCTTTTCGTCTCGCGATTACTATCTTTTCGCAAAGCGACGGAAACGTGACCCCAAAACTATCCTTTCGCGGGGTGGTCGCAGCAGGTTTTGAACTTGTGGGAATGGCTGTCGGAAAGCCTTGGGATGCCTGTTTCCACGTCGGCATGGCGGTGTGGCAATCGAGTGGCGACATGGGCGCATTATACCGCAATACCCATGCCGCAATGTGGGGCATGGGTATTGGTTTGGGCCGTCGGGACCGTTTAGGGCTACCCGTTATTCGTACCTGATGGCCTCGATGGGGTCGAGCATGGCAGCCTTCTTGGCCGGGTACCATCCGAAAAACACGCCCGTGAACGTGCAGACGGCAAAACTCATGACGATGGTCCACAGCTCGATGTAGATGGGCCAATGGGCCAACAGCTTGACGGCGAAGCTGGACCCGATGCCCAGCGCCACACCGATAAGTCCGCCGGTGACACTCAGCAGGATGGCCTCTATCAAGAACTGGTTGAGAATATCCACTCCCCTCGCGCCCACACTCATGCGGAGGCCGATCTCACGCGTGCGCTCGGTGACGCTCACATACATGATGTTCATGATGCCGATGCCGCCCACGATGAGTGAGATGCCGGCCACGCAGCCCAAGAGTATGGTCATCATGTCGGTGGTAGAATTCATCATTGTAGACAGCTCCTCTTGCGACCGGATGTTGAAATCGTCGTCATCGCCTTTGCTGTCGGCGGTGGCATCCTTCAGCTTGTGGTTGCGGCGAAGGATGGTGGTCATCTCTGTGGTGGCTTTCTCGGTCACGTCTTCGGTGATGGCCGAGGCCTGAATCTCGCTCAG
>DBQL01000008.1:5063-5398 GCA_002305235.1 Prevotella sp. UBA1395
CCGATGACACGGAAGGGAATGGAGTTGAAACGCACCACCTTGCCGATGGGGTCGGAGCCGTCGGGGAAGAGATAATCGACCACCGTCTTGCCGAGAACACATACCTTGGCATTGGTCTTGATGTCTTGCTCGGTGAAAAAATCGCCATCGCTCACCGTGAGCTGGCGTATGTCCAAGTAGTCCTGATTGACCCCATAGATGGTCGACTGGGTATTGTTGTTGCCATTGATAAACTGTCCGTTGCTGCTCACCACAGGACTGATGCCCTTGATATACGTACACTCATCCTTGAGACTTTGATAGTCGATGAGCTTCAATGTCTCCATCGACGAGGC
>DBQL01000055.1:0-1329 GCA_002305235.1 Prevotella sp. UBA1395
CCCGAATGATGGGCACATCATTTGAGACAAGACGGGTATAAAACGATAAAAAATTAAAAGAAAGGAGTAGAATATGACATTCGACAAATTTACGATCAAGGCCCAAGAGGCTGTTCAGGAAGCAGTAACCACTGCCCAGCAGGCCGGCCAGCAAGCCATCGAGCCTGTGCACCTGTTGCATGGCATCCTGCAGAAAGGGCGTGAGGTGACCAACTTCGTATTTCAGAAGATGGGCATCAACGCCGTGCAAATCGAGCAAACGGTGCAGCAGGAACTGCAACACCTGCCCCGCGTGAACGGCGGCCAGCCCTATTTCTCCAACGAGGGCAACCAAGTGCTTCAGACAGCACAAGACATTTCACAAAAGATGGGCGACGAGTTTGTGTCTATCGAGCCTATGCTGATAGCCTTGCTGCAAGTGAGTTCCACCGCCTCGCGCATCCTCAAGGATGCCGGCTGTAACGAGAAAGACGTACGTCAGGCCATCGCCGAACTGCGTCAGGGACAGCAAGTGCGCAGCCAAAGCGGCGACGAGAACTACCAGTCGCTGTCCAAATATGCCAAGAACTTGGTAGACGATGCCCGCAAGGGCAAACTCGACCCGGTGATAGGCCGCGACGACGAGATCAGGCGCGTGCTGCAAATCCTGTCACGACGCACCAAGAACAACCCGATATTAATAGGTGAGCCGGGAACGGGCAAGACAGCCATCGTTGAGGGATTGGCCGAGCGCATCGTGCGTGGCGACGTGCCCGAGAACCTGAAGAACAAGCAACTCTACTCGCTCGACATGGGTGCCTTGGTGGCCGGAGCGAAATATAAGGGTGAGTTTGAGGAACGGCTCAAGAGCGTCATCAAAGAGGTGACACATGCCGAAGGCAACATCATACTGTTCATCGACGAGATACACACCCTCGTGGGTGCCGGCGGCGGTGAGGGAGCGATGGATGCCGCCAACATTCTCAAGCCCGCGTTGGCCCGCGGCGAACTCAGAGCCATCGGAGCCACGACACTCAACGAGTACCAAAAATATTTTGAGAAAGACAAGGCGTTGGAACGTCGTTTCCAAACGGTGATGGTCGACGAGCCCGATGAGGTGGATGCCATCTCCATCCTGCGAGGCCTGAAAGAACGGTATGAAAACCACCACAAGGTGCGTATACAAGACGATGCCTGCATTGCCGCCGTGAAGTTGTCGGAACGCTATATCTCCGACCGTTTCCTGCCCGACAAGGCCATCGACCTCATGGATGAGGCCGCCGCCAAGTTGCGTATGGAGCGCGACTCGGTGCCCGAAGAGCTTGATGAGATCAGCCGTAGGCTGAAACA
>DBQL01000055.1:1368-2860 GCA_002305235.1 Prevotella sp. UBA1395
GAACAGGAGCGACAGCACAGGGCCAAATGGGAGAGCGAGCGCGGATTGGTGAACAAGATCCAGCAAGACAAACAGGATATCGAGTCGCTTAAGTTTGAGGCCGAGCGTGCCGAGCGCGAGGGTAATTATGGCCGCGTGGCCGAGATACGCTATGGCAAGCTCAAGAGCCTGCAAGACGACATTGACAATATCCAGCTTCAGCTCAAGGCCACACAAGGTGGAAAGGCGATGGTTCGTGAGGAAGTGACGGCCGACGACATTGCCGAGGTGGTGAGCCGGTGGACGGGAATACCCGTGACCCGGATGATGCAGAGCGAGCGTGAGAAGCTGCTCCATCTGGAACAAGAACTGCACCGACGCGTCATCGGGCAGAACGAGGCCATACAGGCCGTGGCTGATGCCGTGCGCCGCAGCCGTGCCGGACTGCAAGACCCGAAGAAGCCGATAGCCTCATTCATCTTCCTCGGCACCACAGGAACCGGAAAGACCGAGCTGGCCAAGGCGTTGGCCGAGTATCTGTTCAACGACGAGAACATGATGACGCGTATCGACATGAGCGAGTATCAGGAGAAATTCAGTGTGTCGCGGCTCATCGGCGCACCCCCGGGATATGTGGGTTACGACGAGGGCGGACAGCTTACCGAGGCCGTGAGGCGCAAGCCTTACAGCGTGGTGCTGTTCGACGAGATCGAGAAAGCCCACCCTGACGTGTTCAACATCTTGTTGCAGGTGCTCGATGACGGACGCCTGACCGACAACAAGGGGCGCACGGTGAACTTCAAGAACACCATCATCATCATGACCTCCAATCTTGGCAGCCAGTATATACAGGAGCGGTTTGCCGACCTTAACGACTATAACCGCGAGACCGTGATCGATGATACCCGTGCCAACGTGATGGAGATGCTCAAGAAGACCATCCGGCCGGAGTTCCTCAACCGTATCGACGACATCATCATGTTCCTGCCGCTCACCCGTCAGGAGATTGCCAAGGTGGTGACGTTGCAGATGAACCACGTGAGGAAGATGCTCGAGCCGCAGGGATTCAGCATAGAGTGGACACCCGATGCCATAGACTGGATAGCCGGCGTGGGATATGATCCGGAGTTCGGGGCACGCCCCGTGAAACGCGCCATACAGGAGTATGTGCTCAACGGCCTGTCCAAACGAATTCTCGCCGAGGAGGTATTGCGCGAGAAACCCATCATCGTCGATGCCAATGCGGGCGGACTGGTGTTCAGAAACTGAGACCGCTCTTTGATCTGACAGAATAAGCCCGACAGAGAATATACGCCCGGCAGGGGGTATGTTCTCTGTTTTGTTTTGAATCAAAAGTTAATCGTTCATTGGATAATTATTGCTTTTTCATTATCTTTGCAGAAATAAACTAACTTTCCGCAAAATATGTACGACAAAGACAAAGAGGCAGTACAACTGCCCGACAACGCATTTAGAGAACTGAAAGAGGGCGAGAGCTACGAGCCGGTGATGA
>DBQL01000055.1:3000-8977 GCA_002305235.1 Prevotella sp. UBA1395
GCCATCTTCACACTGCCGGCCATCTATATCCTTGAGGCCAAATACCCGGAGATGACCTCAAACTTCCTCAACATGTTCTTGGCATCGGCCTTGGGCGGCGTATTGGGCATACTCTTCCTGATACCGTTCCGTAAATATTTCGTGAGCGATATGCACGGCAAATACCCCTTTCCCGAGGCCACGGCCACCACGCAAGTGCTGGTATCGGGAGCCAAGGGCGGTGATCAGGCCAAACCGTTGCTCTTGGCCGGGCTCGTGGGCGGACTCTACGACTTCATCGTGGCGAGCTTTGGCTGGTGGAATGAAAACTTCACCAGTCGGTTCATCGGCATCGGACAAGACCTTGCCGACAAGGCCAAACTGGTCTTTAAGGTGAATACGGGGGCCGCCGTGTTGGGATTGGGATACATCGTCGGACTGAAATACGCACTCTATATTTGTTTCGGCTCGCTGGCCGTGTGGTGGCTCATCGTGCCGGGCATGTCGCTCATTTTCCACGACTCCGTGCTCAACACATGGGACCCTACCATCACGACGACGGTGGGAGCGATGAGTGCCGAGCAGATTTTCAAGGCCTACGCGCGCAGCATCGGTATAGGCGGAATCGCGATGGCCGGCGTGATTGGCATTGTGAAGAGCTGGGGAATCATCAAGAGTGCGGTGGGACTCGCCTCTAAAGAACTGAAAGGCAGCGACACGGGCATGGGCGAAGTGAAGCGCACCCAGCGTGATATCTCGTTCAAGGTGATTGCCATTGGCAGCATCGTGGTGATACTGCTCACCTTCGTGTTCTTCTGGTTTGGCGTGATGCAAGGCAATCTTCTGTTTGCCGTGGTGGCCATACTGCTGGTCACTGTCATCGCGTTCCTCTTTACAACGGTGGCTGCCAACGCCATCGCCATAGTGGGTACGAACCCCGTGTCGGGCATGACGCTCATGACATTGATCTTTGCCAGCGTGGTGATGGTGGCCGCAGGACTCAAAGGTCCGGGCGGAATGATTGCCGCACTGGTCATGGGTGGTGTGGTGTGTACGGCACTCTCGATGGCCGGCAGCTTCATCACCGACCTGAAGATTGGCTATTGGCTGGGGGTAACCCCCAAGAAACAAGAGACATGGAAGTTTCTCGGAACGGTTGTGAGTGCCGCCACTGTCGTGGGCGTGATGATCGTATTGAACAAGACCTACGGCTTTGCGAGTGGTAATCTTGCCGCTCCTCAGGCCAACGCTATGGCCGCGGTGATCGACCCGTTGATGAACGGCGTGGGCGCTCCGTGGGTGCTTTATGGCATCGGCGCGCTGATCGCGATCATCCTCGACCGTCTGCACATTCCCGCCTTGGCATTCGCGTTGGGTATGTTCATACCCTTGGAGCTGAACGTGCCGTTGGTGGTCGGTGGCGCGATCAACTGGTTTGTCACCACCCGGAGCAAGGATGAGGAGACCAACAAGGCCCGTGGCGAGAAGGGAACACTCATTGCCAGCGGATTTATTGCGGGCGGAGCGTTGATGGGCGTGATATCGGCATTGCTGAAATTTGGAGGCATCGAGGTATCGATTGCCGACACGTGGTGGGTGAACCCCATGTCGGAGGTATGCTCGTTGCTGGCATATATTTGCCTCATCGCCTATTTCATCCGGGCCACCAAAGACCGCAAGAAATAATCGATTGGACATATCCGCCCCGAATAACGGCAGCCCCGATACTCATGGCAAGTATCGGGGCTGTTGCGTCTGAGAGGGCGGGGAGCGATGGGCTCACCTTCGGAAAAACGGGAGCACCGGCTCCATGAATCGTGACAACCGCTGCGTCTTGGTGTCACGCCCTATCTGCCGGCTGAGACTGTAAGTGATGACAAGGCGTCGCTTGGCCCGCGACATGGCCACATAGAGTTTTCGGGCATCTTCGGCAATGGCCTTGGGATTGCCCTCATTGAAGAAACTCGGGATGCGGCCGTCTACGACATCAAATACAATGACATTATCGAACTCCAGACCTTTGGCCTTGTGGATGGTCGTTACGAAGATGCGGTCTTCGATGGTTGACGACCCACAGAGGTCGGCTTCCTTGAAGGTGGTCAGCTCGATGATATGCCGATGGAGTTGCTCGACAAGAGAGGGGGTCTTGGAAACATCGATCACATCGTCTTCAAGAAAACGGTAGATATATTCGATTTTGGGTACGTCGCCCATCCATCCCTTGGCCTTCATCAGCGCATGGAATCGTTGCATCTCGCCGACAAGGGCGGCTGGCTGTGACGACTCCGGCCTCAGGTAGAGCGCACGTCGCCCTTCTGCATAGATCGGACCATAGTTCTGCCGGAGCCACTTGACACGTTCCTGTACGTTTTTGCGACCGAGAAACTCCCGCTGGCTGTCAACAAGCTCCTGTCCCCGAGTGTAACAATACTTGAGAAGTGATACCGTGGCATGAACATCGTCATCGGCAAGATGAGAGTTTTCGCCCTCCAACCCCAACTCATTCAACAGGTATTTCAACCTGAAAGCCTTGAGATCGCTGCGCAAAAGACGTATCAGCTTCAGCGAATCAAAGTATCGGGGATGCTGCCTTTGCCATGAACAGGCGGGCAGCCAACGTCGCAAACAATAGTCCATGATGTGGTAATCGAACTCGGCATTATGGGCCAACAGCACATCGTCGCCCACGAAATCGAGAAACATGCGCAATGCCTCTGCCGGAGGATAAAGCCGTTGTGACTTGCGTTCCTCAATAATGGGATTGACCGTGTCGCCAAGCATGACCGGGATTTCTCTATCGGTGGCGATATGGACAGAAAACTTTCCGATGCTCTCTCCGCCCCTGACCTTCTCGGCAGCAATTTGTATGACGTCGTCTTCGAATACATTGAGTCCGGTCGTCTCGGTATCGAAGACCACAATGGTCTGCTCCGAATACGCCTTGAGAAACTCCTGAAGATAGGTGGAACCGGTATATTCGAAGAAGTCGGTAGGTACAATACCCCTGACCTCCAACTGATGGACAAACTGCCTTGCGGTGGTATTGGTCTGACAGACAAGTGTGCCTTTCATCAGTCTGGACCACGCAAGGAAGTTGCGCTCGTTGTCGAGCACGCTCAGATGGGCCATCAAGAGGTTTACCTCGGGGCTTGTAAAGAGGTCTTGCCCGGAGACTTTGAAATGGGAACGCTGTGCCTCGGTGAGCCGATCGCTGATGATGTCGGCATCGATATTGGCATTGACGATGACCGCGGTGGTCTCTTCGGGATAACGATCACACCATTCAATGGCCATCCGGGCCACATCCTCGTACTCCGACTCAAGGTCTTTGCTCGACAAGATGCTCAGTTCGCCGCCCGTCCCTGCCTCGTCTCCCTCTGACTTGGGCAGCAGGTCGGCATCGAAGCCCAACTGTTTGACTGCGTAAGTATTCAAGAGGTCGACGAGATATTTGGGTGAGCGGTGGTTCACGCCAAGATGGTGAACATGGCCCGTACAGCGTTGTTTGAGCAGTTCCAAGAGCTGCAGCCGGGCACCCATAAAACTGAATATGGCTTGCATCTCGTCGCCAAGATACATCACCATGCCCTTAGACGCGGTAGCACCCAACTGCGATGCCGGGAAATCGAAGGTCGAGAGTGCGTCGATGATATACAGTTGCATGAGGTTCAAGTCTTGCACTTCATCCACCTGAATCCACGAATATCGCTTATATTCAATGCCGCTTGCCAACGCCGTATAGCTGTATTCGAGCAAATCCTCAAAATCAAGAAGATGGTTTTGGCGCTTGTACGCCTCATAAGCATGGGCATATCTCATCTTGGCAAGAGTTTGCAGGGCCTGCTGACGAAGCGCGAAATCGAATGCATCGGACAATACAAAGTCACGGTAGAAATCGGTATGATCGTAGATGTCGATCATCTTTTGTGCCGTGAAAGGCTCTTGCTGCAGTCGGCAGATGGCTTGCATCACGGCAATATCCTCCTTGGTGGCACTCTCGGGATGCAAGCGAATGGACTTGGGGAAGCCGTGACGCAACTCATACATGAGATGTGAGAAAAACACAATCTGACTGTAATAGCCTCTGCGTTGCTTGTTTTGCATCACGCTCTGTTCTTCCTCGTTGAGATAAGTGGCAAGGATGCTCACCGTCGTATCATCGTCGATGATGGCACTTTCGGCAGGTATAATGTGGTTTTCAAACAGGAACTTGGAACAAAACCGATGCACATTGCCCACAAACACGTCGGCAGAAGCAGTGTCGTCAACGTCACGAATGCGCTCTCTCATGCCCCGGGCAGCCCTATTCGTAAAGGTGAGACAAAGCATGTCGGCATAATCTACGCCCCTTGCATGGGCACGCCGAATGCGCTCGGCAAGTATCTGCGTCTTGCCGCATCCGGGTGGTGCCAGCACGAGATGACAGCCTTCGGCAATATCGATGATATGCTGCTGTGTGAGGTCGGGCTGCCATACGGTTTTAAGATGATGATTCATATTACTTCGATAAGGCATGGAATGATGTGGGAGTTGGCAAGGCGCGCTCTCCCTGATCATTTCGCAAAGTTAACGTTTTATTTCACATTGCAAGAGGGTTGCCATCATATTTTTACAACAAGTCGACATGTACACCGACTGAAAGCACAAGATCATCATAATGGCAGCATTGCCATAGGTCGAACAAGGCAAACTTTCGGTCGAAATAATCACCCCTGCCGATGACAGCTCAAGGAAGAAAACGAGAAAAGCCGAGGCTTCGACCTCGGCTTAAAAAAATTATCATTCGATTATTTCCAACCGGTATTTATCGGTCGATCTCTTTCAACTGATCGGCCACCTCGTCCTTGATGCGCCGGGCAAACTCTTCCATCTTCATGGATGCCTGCTCACCACCGCCCTGCTTACGCATGGACACAAGGCCCTCGGCAGACTCTTTCTCGCCCACAATAACCATGTAAGGCACACGCTTCAACTCGTTGTCACGAATCTTGCGACCAATCTTCTCATTGCGATCATCGATGTAACTGCGGACATCCTGACTGTCAAGATACTTCTTTACAGCCGCGGCGTAGTCGTTAAACTTCTCTGAAATCGGAAGAATGGCTACCTGATCGGGGGTGAGCCACAAGGGGAAATGACCGGCTGTGTGCT
This sequence comes from Prevotella sp. UBA1395, assembly GCA_002305235.1. Lineage (GTDB taxonomy): Bacteria > Bacteroidota > Bacteroidia > Bacteroidales > Bacteroidaceae > Prevotella. The sequence continues at coordinate 8,131 of DBQL01000055.1, forward strand.
CGATAAGCACGGCAGTAAAACGCTCCAATGAGCCGAATGGCGCACGATGGATCATCACAGGAACCTTCTTGGAGTTGTCCTCGGCGGTGTACTCGAGTTTGAATCGGGCCGGAAGGTTGTAGTCTACCTGTATGGTACCCAACTGCCAACGGCGACCAATGGCATCCTTGACCATAAAGTCGAGCTTAGGACCATAGAATGCGGCCTCGCCGACTTCCTCGCGAACCTTCATGCCTTTCTCACGACAGGCCTCACGAATGGCATTCTGACTCTCTTCCCATATCTCATCGGAACCGATGTATTTCTCGGTATCCTTGGGATCGCGAAGTGAGATTTGGGCCTCGTAGTTGTCGAAACCAAACACGGTGAACACCTTTTGGATGATGTCGATCACATTCTCAAACTCGGCCTTTACCTGATCGGGACGCACAAAGATGTGTGCATCGTCTTGCGTAAAACTGCGGACACGGGTCAGACCGTGAAGCTCACCGCTCTTCTCATAGCGCATCACCGTACCAAATTCGGCTATGCGAAGTGGCAGGTCTTTGTACGAACGGGGCTTGCGGGCGTATATTTCGCAATGGTGAGGACAGTTCATCGGCTTGAGCATATACTCTTCGTCCTCCTCCGGAGTGTGGATGGGCTGGAAGGCATCCTTACCGTAATGGGCATAATGCCCTGAGGTTACATAGAGATTTTTGGACCCAATACCGGGGGTGATTACTTCCTGATAGTTGTATGGTTTGAGCAGGCGACGCAGCAATTCCTGCAAGCGAAGTCTCAACTGCGTGCCCTTGGCGAGCCAGATGGGGAGTCCTTTGCCCACACGATCAGAGAACATGAACAG
>DBQL01000055.1:9006-9756 GCA_002305235.1 Prevotella sp. UBA1395
AGCATTTTCTTTTTGGGGAAAGTGATACCGTAAATACGGGTCATTTGCTCCCGCTTGGCATCGCCACGCCAAAAGGCACCCGCCACACTGGTAATCTTGATGGCCTTGATAGCGCCTGTGCTCACCAAGTGAGGACCACGGCAAAGGTCTGTGAAATTGCCTTGGGTGTATGTGGAAATCGACCCGTCTTTCAGGTCTAAGTCAATGTGTTCCACCTTGTATGTTTGACCATCAGCCGCAAATTCCTTCATAGCCTCAGCCTTAGGAAACTCGCGACGCACAACGGCCTCATTCTTTTTGGCCAGCTCGCGCATCTTATCCTCAATCTTGGCGAAGTCGTTTTCAGAGATGACCTGACCCTCTGCGGGCATCACATCATAGAAGAAGCCATTCTCAATAGCCGGTCCAAAACCGAACTGAATGCCCGGATACAACTCCTGCAAGGCCTCAGCCAGCAAGTGGGCAGAGGTGTGCCAAAAGGTGTGTTTACCCTCTTCGTCCTCGAATTTGTAGAACACCACCGAGGCATCCTGATTGATCGGACGATTCAATTCTGTTGTCTCACCATTGATCCCGCAAGATACAACGTCGCGGGCGAGAGCAGGCGAGATGCTCTCTGCAATTTGATAACCAGTGATTCCCTGTTCATATTCACGAACAGATCCATCTGGAAAAGTGATTTTAACCATATTACAAATTAGTTTTATTTAAATCATCGCAAAAGTAATACTTTATTTTGGGACCGTGTAA
>DBQL01000055.1:9850-15666 GCA_002305235.1 Prevotella sp. UBA1395
AACAGGGAAATATCACTTCTCTCCAAACTTTTTACTCAACGCGTATGCTTCGTAAAGGCCAAGCTCTCCGGCCTTGCTCCAGTCTCGTTGGGCCTCCTTGAGTTTTCCCGACTGTGCGTAAGCCACTCCCCTATTGTAATAAGCCTCTGCCAAACGGGGGTCGAGTTCCAATGACCGGGAATAGTCGGCAATGGCACGTTCGTAATTCTTCATGCCGGCAAAGAGGTTTCCCCTGTTGAAATAAAGGTATGCGTTTTGAGGCGATAACTTGAGAGCCTCTGCAAAATCACCCTCTGCCTGTGCCACCTTCATATTGACATTCTGCCCCCTTGAGGCATCGTAAGCATTCTGCAAAGACTGACACACGGCCCGTTGCCATCGTCCTAACACAGAAACCGTGTCGAGAGCGATGAAGTCATCGAGGTCGGCGATGGCATCCGAGAAGTTTTGGGCATCGGTGTATGCTATGGCACGTTGCAACAATAAGGATGCACGCGTCTGCACATTTTTCTCTTCGCGAATGCCCTCTGAAAGTACATCGATGATTTGGAAGATCTGTTTCGACTGGAGATCGCTGAGCTTTTCGTGACCCACATTGCAGGTCAGGCCGAACTTCCTGACAGGTTCCTGCTTGGCGTTAAACCTCTCTACCTCGGTGTCAAAGGCCTGATAGCCCTTCACTCCGTTTGTAAACGTGAAATAAGACAATTGGAACATGGGAAGCAATGACAGCTCAACCTCGCGGTTCTGAATAGCTCCGCGATATTGACTCTTATATTCATGCTCTATATGCGGCTCGTCCTCGACCACTATATCGCTGTATTTGTCGATATTGATTTCAGAGCGTTTTCGCATCTCCTTAATCTTCTCCTTGCTCCATCGTTGCTGAATGCCAATCTGTTTGTCCATGCGTGCCTTGAAGATTCGGAACTCATCAAGCTCGGCCTTGGCCGTCATGCCAAGTCGACGATAGCATTGCGCACGGGCCGCCAAGCCCGTCCAAAAGTTCGGGAACTGCTCTATCACCATCGAATAATCGCGTATCGCCGCCCTGAGATTACCCACCTTCTCGTTGAGCAAGGCACGATTGTAAATGGCCATGAAGTTCTGCGGCTCCATCTTGATCACGAAATCGAAATCTGTGATGGCGCGATTGTCATCGCCCAACTGCACCCTAAGCAGTCCGCGGTTATAATGAGCAAGAAAGTTATTGGGGTCGAGATCGATGGCCATATCATAGTCTGCCATTGCACCCCGAAGGTTATTGAAATTCAATCGAGCCAAGGCACGATTGACATAGTTTCTCACCACTTTGGGTTTGAGATGTATCGCCTTGCTCAAACTGCTGTCGGCACTCCGCCACTGCCGCCTGTTCAGAGCGATATAGGCACGTGTTGTCCACGCGTCCACATTGTAAGGATCTACGGTCAGACTCTTGGAAAGCCAAGTATCTGCTTGAATCGTATCCTTCTTGTATAAATAAATCTCAGCTTTCAAAGAGTAAGCCGTCGCCACGTTAGACCACCGTTGGATGATGGTGTCGGCATCAAGCAAGGCCCGATCGTAGTCGTTGGTCTTCATGCGGCATAGTGCACGGTTCAGCCAAAACCCCGATACCGACGGATTCAACTTAATGGCCTTGCCATAATCTGTGATGGCATCTCCGAATTTCTCCTGTCGAATGCGTGAGATTCCTCGCAGGTCGAACACCTGCTCGATATATGGATTAAGCTCGATGGCTTTGGAAGCATCTTGCTCGGCACCCACAAAGTCATCGAGATAAAACTTGGCTACCGCCCTGTTATACCACGGCAGCCACAGGTAAGGCTTCAAAGCCAACACCTTATTGAAATATTGAATAGAGAGCACATAGTCCTCATAATGCAGCGCTACCTCTCCGCTTGTTATCAGGCGGTCTACGTTATACTGCGCCCGCACGTGGCATACGGACAACAAGGTCATGAGCAAGATGACTATTCTGCTCTTCATCGGCAGCGGCTATTTGCGTGCGCTTTTCACGCGATAGGAACAATTGAACTTGCCTTGCATGATTCCGCGCAACTTATTTCGAATGAGCTGCTTGCGCAAAGGGGTAACCCTATCCACATACATCACGCCCTCAAGGTGGTCGAATTCATGCTGCATCACGCGTGCAAGATACCCCTCCACCCACTCATCATGCTGCTGAAGGTTCTCGTCGAGATATTGCACGTGAATCCTGCTGTATCTCGCCACCTTCTCGCTGAGCCCCGGAATAGAGAGACATCCTTCTTCCATTGTCTCCTTTTCCGAGCTTTCGTCTACCTCGACGATATGTGGGTTGATGAAAACGTGGCGGAATCCGGCATACTCCGGGAAATCTTCCTTGAGCACATCCAAATCGATGACCACCACACGAATGGACTTTCCCACCTGTGGAGCGGCCAATCCTACCCCCGACGAAGCGTCGAGCGTCTCATACATGTCACTGATAAACTGATTCAAATCCGGATAATCGGTCGGAATATCCTGAGCAACCTTTCTCAAAACCGGATGCCCGTAAGTATAGATGGGTAATATCATTTCCTGTAATTCATATAATCCTGAAGAATAATTGTCGCACTGACCTCGTCGACTAATCCCTTATTTTCCCTTCTCGTTTTCTTCTTTACTCCTCCCTCCAATATTGCCCGATGAGCCAAAACGGAAGTAAAACGCTCATCGTAGTATTCCAATGGTATAGCCGGATATGCATTGCGCCATCGCCCCACAAAGTTTTCGATCCGCGCCATGTTCTCTGACGGGCGGGCGTTCATCTGTATCGGCTTACCTATAATGATTCGTTCGACTTTCTCTTTCATGACATATTGAGAAAGAAAGTCGAACAAATCTTTTGTATCTACAGTGGTCAGACCGTTGGCAATCAACTGCATGGGGTCGGTCACTGCCACCCCCGTGCGCTTCTTGCCATAGTCAATCGACAGAATCCTTGCCAAAGAATCTTATTTCTTAAACAGCAACCAAGCGTCGCTTTTGGGGTTGAACTGACTGCCGCGGATGGCGTCACGACTCTGCACAGCCTGTCCCTTGTCAGCAAAAGTCGATGCGATGACACGATACATATTCAAGCTGGAGTTGTATGCAATCTGCGCATCATAGCCTGCCTGCTTCAGTGTAGACTGCATGCCCTCGGCGTTAGCCTTGAGAGAGAACGAACCTACAACCACGCTGTAAGCCTGCAAACCCGCACCGCTCACCACTGTCACGTCTTCCGTACGTACCGTAGCGTTATTCACGTTAGTAACAGTTGTCTGGTCTGCGGGCTTCTCCACCAAAGGAGTTACCACCGGAGCTTCTTGGACGGGCTGTTGTGCTTGATTCTGTTCTTCCTGTGCTTTTGCCTTTTCGTATGCTTTCTTGTATGCACTTTCCTGCGATTTACAACTTGTGAAGGCAAAAGCAACACACAAGGCTGCGCCCATAACCAATGATTTCTTCATACCTTTGAATATTATAGATGTTAATGTTTATGCTATTGTTAAGACATTGTTTCCTTTAATTTGCGAAATTACTAAAATAATCAGAAAATAATAAACAATGCCCGCATAAAGTTTGTTAAATCAAGCAAATAGAGGTTTTTTAACAAAAAAAATCTCACACTTTGGCGGTTTTTCCTTTTGGATTTATTATATTTGCAATATAGACCACTCATTATATCAACTAAAAAATACGATTATGAAAACATTAGGTTACATTGGAGCCTTTTTAGGTGGCGCGATCGCCGGTGCGGCATTGGGTATCCTTATGGCTCCCGAGAAGGGTGAAGACACACGTTCCAAGATTGCCGACGCAGTAGACGACTTCTGCAAGAAGCACGACATCAAGTTGAATCGCAAGGATGCAGAAGACTTGGTAGACGACATCAAGGACGCAGTAGACACCGCAGTATAAATCCATTAACATCAGGGAAGGATTGCCAACCGGTATCGGCGATCCTTCCCTTTCATGCAGAATAGCCCCATTCATGTTCTCCAACGATAAAAACATAGAAACCATCGGCCAGCTCGTAGAGACCGTGAAGCATTACATCGGCCTTCAGAGCGAGTACGTCCGGTTAGACATTGTCGAGAAGACCGTGCGGATTCTCACCACCATTGCCATCACCTCCATTCTCTGTCTGCTGCTCTCACTGATGCTCATCTATCTGAGTTTTGCAGCCGCCTACGCCTTGGAACCGATGGTAGGCAGTGTGGGTGCCTTTGCCATCATCGCAGGCATCTACTTCATCATATTAATATTATTTATCGTTTTCAGGAAGCAATGGATTGAAAAACCATTGGTACAATTCCTTGCCTCCTTACTATTAAGCAAATGACCATGAACAATGATTCCACGAATCCGATTTCGTACAAGACCATAGAAGAGATCCGACTTCGCAAAGCCATGCTTCAGAAAGATCTCCAGAAAGACGACAACCTCATCCGAAACCAATGGCATTCGCTGTTCTCGCGGCCCGTCGCCCTCAGTGCAGACGCCAAGCCCTCAAGGCGTATCAATAGCCTGATGACCACCGGCGCAGGTGTTTTGGATGCCTTTATACTTGGATGGAAACTCTATCGAAAGTTTAAGAAATAGTTCGAGACACGACCATTTTATCCGATTCTTGTTAAGAAAAGTTATAATCCATAACTTTTTAGCTTAAATCTTTGCATGTTTCTAAGAAACGTCGTAAATTTGCAATGTGTTTTTCATAGTATTAGATTTAAGGTTAACAAGGTTGGAGTACAGCGGTACTCCTTTTTTTGTGTCCGTATACTAAATCTCCTTGATACAGAAAAACCATTGTTCAGAACTCCAAAGTCAATCCGTCATACGCAAAATTCATACCCTCGGGAAGTCGCAGGGAAGCCCGCTCGTGCAGTCCGATCTGATGGGTGAGATGGGTGAAAAACGTCTGTCGTGCCCCCACCCTGCGCGCAAACTCCACGGCTTCGGGTATAATCAGGTGACTGTGGTGGGGCTTTTCCCACCGCAACGCATTCACGATGAGGGTATCCAAGCCTTCGAGATACCCGTATTCTGTCTCGTCGATGGTCTTCATGTCGGTGATATAAGCCACCTCGCCAAAGCGATAGCCGAGTATGGGCAGCTTGTCATGCTGAATGCCAATGGGCATCACCCCGATATCCCCAATCTGTAACGGCTGATGTTTCTCTATGTCGTGCAGCCGCAGCTTGGGCACGCCGGGATACAGTTTCTCCACAAAACAATAGGGAAAATTATGCCGCACAACCTTCACCGTCGCGGCATTGGCATAGATATCCACATCGCCAAACGCGCTGAAAGGACGCAAATCGTCCAGTCCGCCCGTGTGATCATAGTGCTCATGGGTAAGCAACACGGCATCTATCTTGCGAAAAGGCACCTGCAGGAGCTGCGCCCTGATGTCGGGTCCGCAATCCACCAGTACACGGGTTGCATCGGTTTCCACCAACACCGCACTCCGCATGCGCTTGTCACGGGGGTCGGCGCTCCGGCAAACCTCACAATCACAACCTATCACCGGTACACCATTGGAAGTGCCCGTACCTAAGAACCTTAGTTTCAATACGATTATCTTATGTTTACCTCCGGATGTATATGCAGTCCGAACCGGGCATACACATCGGCCTGTATCCGTTCCATCAGTTGCACAATCTCTTTTCCTGTGGCTCCACCCCGATTGACAAGTACCAGCGCCTGCTTATCGTAGACACCAGCCCTACCCATCGTACGACCCTTCCATCCGCAGCGATCTATCATCCATCCGGCCGGAATCTTATACCTCACGCCGTCGG
>DBQL01000055.1:15795-20389 GCA_002305235.1 Prevotella sp. UBA1395
CGGTCCTCCGACACCTGCTTGTCGGCCAACACTTTACGGATATTCCCGTAATTCAGGTTAGGCCGAAACACACGACTCAGCCGATAGGTGACATACAAAATCAGGAACCGGTCTCGCCACTCTTGCTTGAACCGGCTGTGCCGGTAGCCGTAATCGCAATCCTCGGCCTTGATGGTCACCGTCTCGCCGGTCTCGAGAGACACCGCCTCTATCTCAACGATCACGTCTTTGGCCTCTACGCCATACGCACCGATATTCTGCACGGCCGACGCTCCACACTCCCCGGGAATGAGGCTCAGGTTCTCCAATCCGTAGTAACCGCGGTCGACGGCATAGCCCACCAGCTCGTCAAAACACGTGCCGGCCCAGCATCTCAGACACACAGCCCCGGCATCGTTCGGGTCGGGCATCTCCTTCACCTCGAATCGCTTGTCGGCTGTCACCACCCTGCCCTTGAAGTCCTGAGTGAGCAACAGGTTGCTGCCCCCGCCAAGGATGAGCAGCGCAGAGGGTGCGCCCCCGTGGCGATAATCATTGGCCAAAGCCACGGCATCGGCCTCGTTTTCATACACCCAAAGTTCATCACATTGCTGGTCTATGCCGAATGTGTTGAATTTAAGCAACGAACAATGGTTATATCGTTTCATGATGTTCCAAATGATTGACCGTCATCGGTCGTTTCCTAACTGTTAAACCTCACCAGTTTCCAGCTGCCCCCGATGATCTTGAAGTCCATTTCCATCTCCAGTCCGTTGGCAATACCACGTATCACGAATATCTTTCTTTTCGACCGGCTCTCACTATGGCCGTAGACCACATTGTAAATCACGCCGCCGGGTATCAGACCGGGCTTGAAATCGGGCCATTGCTGGGGCACAATCACCCCGCTGATGTTCGAGAAATCATCTTCCGGGTCGGGGGCGGTAAATTCTACCTCATCGGCCATGCTGCGCATTTGGAAAGCCGTGTCGGCGGCGAAATGCTGATAGAATTTCAGGAAACTGGCGTTCCTGTTCTCGTGCATCGGCATATAATTGATGGAAGTCATCTTCCATTCGCCGTTGATACGATTGAAGATAAACTGCTGCACGGTCTTGAGATTGAAAAATATTTTCTCTACCACCACATGCGCAATGGTCGTATCCTTGCCCATCTCGCGCTGTTTCTGGTTATCGCATATCAGGGTGTAATACTCCTGCCTCATGAAGAAATGCTCCATCTTCCAGTTGCGTTCCTCTATTTTTTTCTCCAGTTTTCCGTTGCGATACACAGGCAGCGGGAACACTATTCTGCGACGTTGGAGCCTCCGGTTGGCCGCGAAATTGAACACGAAGTCGTCAAACAACTCGTCTGCCGCCTTGGGCATGGGTGTCTCGGCGATAACATTCTCCGTGGAGTCATTGGCCGAGGTATCGGCAATGAGCGTGTCAGCATGCAGCGTATCGGCAGATTCGGGTTTCTTGTTCGTGCAACCGTAGGGTGTCATGGCAACAAGCAGCAGTGTCAGCAGCACCAAAGAAACAATTAATTTTCTCATATAAAACAACTCATAAAACTATCGCAAAATTACATATTTATTTTCAGATAAGTTTACTTTTTACGATAAAACTTTGTAACTTTGCACATCAAAGAACAGAAGTTTAAGATTATGATATTAGACAAGATAGACGAACTTCTCAAGGAAGTAGCCGCGATGTCGGCCAAGAACGCCGACGACATCGAGCAACTCAGACTGAAATACCTGAGCAAGAAGGGCGAAATCAACGCTGTCATGGCCGAGTTTCGCAATGTTGCCGCCGACCAGAAAAAGGCTGTCGGCATGAAGATCAACGAGCTGAAACAAGCCGCCCTCGACAAGATCAACCAACTGCGTGAGCAGATCGACACCGTGGAGACAGGCACTGAGAACATCGACCTCACCCGCACGGCCTATCCCATAGGCCTCGGCACACGCCATCCGCTGACCATTGTGCGCAACGAGATCATCAATATCTTCCAGCGCATGGGCTTCACGCTGTACTATGGACCCGAGATTGACGACGACCGGCACGTGTTCACCATGCTCAATTTTGCCGAAGACCATCCCGCACGCGACATGCAAGACACGTTCTTCATCTCCCAAAACCTTAAGGACGTGACCAAGAACGTGCTGCTACGCTCGCACACCTCGGGCGACGAGGCCCATTATATGGAGACCCATCAGCCGCCCATCCGCGTGCTTTGCCCCGGTCGTGTCTATCGCAACGAGGCCATCTCGGCCCGTGCCCATTGCTTCTTCCATCAGGTGGAAGGACTGTATGTCGACAAGAACGTGAGCTTCTCTGATCTCAAGCAGGTGCTACTCACCTTCGCCAGAGAGATGTTCGGTGCCGATACCAAGATCCGTCTGCGCCCGTCATATTTCCCATTCACCGAGCCGAGTGCCGAGATGGACATCTCGTGCAACATCTGTGGCGGCAAGGGTTGCGGCTTCTGCAAGCACACCGGATGGGTGGAGATTCTCGGATGTGGCATGGTAGACCCTCACGACCTTGAGGCGTGCGGCATCGATTCGAGCGTTTACACCGGTTATGCCTTCGGTATGGGCGTGGAGCGCATCACCAACCTGAAGTACCGGGTGAACGATCTCCGACTGTTCTCCGAGAACGACACCCGCTTCTTGGAAGAGTTTCAAAGCGCGTTTTGAATCGCCATGCACATGGCGACACTATCTCCGCACGGCAAGACAACACGGCGATCTGACGATCAACAGATATGATTCCAACAATGCCGACCTCTCTACGGGGCCGGCATTTTTATTGCCTCAACCCGCCACGTGGCGGCATCGGCGAAAGCATGGTTTCCGCATCAGAAAACAACCCCCATCCAACGGCTTTGCGAAAGCTATCCAATCGTCGCACGATTACTATCTAATCGGCTCGCGATTACTATCTAAACGCGTCGCGATTCGATAGTAATCGCAAAAGGATGGGGCATCATTCAAAGTATAACAACAACTAATCTTGTGTAATCTTCTTATTATCAAGCCATTGATAATAACATACAGAAAATGTAATCAGACAACCTGTTGAGATAGATTCCTATCACCTCGCTCATCTTCCACCACGTTGTGCCTTCGGGAATCGACGCGGCTTGCGCACGCCTCAGGCTCACCCACCGCCGCTCGCAGGTACGAACCTTGGTACGGGCGAGGTGCAGGACGGCATCGACAAGATTCCTACCGGGCAACACGAAGTCGAAACTCCGATGGGCAGTATGCTCCATGACATACCGCTCCATTTGCTCCGTCGAGGCCGTAATCTGTTCCAGCTGTGCCAAGACACTCGCCTCTTTCTCCGCGACAGGCTTGTCGACGGCCGTTGCGCGTGCCACCAGCGACATGATAATCATCAGTTCACGTTGTACGGTCTCTATCCGGTCACACTCCCCGAGCGTGGCCTTGCAAAGTCCCAAAAAGGCATTCAGCTCGTCCATCTCGCCGTTAAATTCTATACGCAAGTCGTCTTTGCTCACCCGCTCGCCATTCAGCAGCGAGGTAATGCCACGGTCTCCGGTCTTGGTTGTTACAGCCATCGTTTCAGCGTTTAAGGATTACATAAATGATTACCGGTGCACCGATGATCGGCGTCACGGCATTCAGGGGCAGGATTCCCGCTTCTCCCGGCAGACAGGTCAGCACGTTGCACAGCAGCGCGATGGCCGATCCGGTAAGGATAGTCACCGGCAACAGGCGGCGATGGTCGGAGGTGCGAAGGTACAGTCGGGCGATATGGGGCACGGCAAGGGCGATGAACGCTATCGGACCGCAAAAGGCAGTGACCACGGCCGTGAGCAGTCCGGTCACCACCAAGAGAATGTTGCGGATGCCACGGACGTTGATGCCCAAGTTGCCGGCATAGTTTTCACCCATCAGCAGGGCATTGAGAGGCTTGCAGAGCAGCATCGTTCCCATCGTGACCACGAGCGTGACAGTGCCAAACAGCGGCATCTGATCCATCGACACATTGCCGAAACTGCCCATGCCCCACACGGCAAAGCTCTTCACTCCCTCCTCGGTGGCAAAGAAATTGAGCAGCGTGATGGCACTCGAGGCGAGATAACCGATCATGATGCCCAAGATGATGAGCACCATATAACTGCGCACCACCTTGCCCAAAGTCCATATCAGGGCTGTCACGGCAATGGCCCCGGCAAAGGCCGCAGCCACCGAAGAGAGGTAAGAGAGGGTGCCCGTGAACCATGTCACGGGTGCGAGGGTGAGCAGAGCGACGGCCAGGCTGGCACCGCTCGTCACACCAAAGATGTCGGGTGCGGCCAAAGGATTGCGAAAAGCGGTTTGCAACAGCAAACCGCTCACCGCCAAGGCACCCCCGGCCAAGAGTGCTGTCAAGGCCTGTGGCAGCCGGCTATCCATAATGATGAATCGCCAACTGTCTCTGCTACCCGTGTCATCGAACAGTATAGTCCATACCTCACGCGGCGGAATATCCACGCTGCCGTGTATGAGACTCACCCCAAACAGGATGATGATAGACAGTGATAGCAAGATGTAAATGCGACCGGTGTTCATGATTCTATAACGCAACGACCGGGG
>DBQL01000028.1:0-3711 GCA_002305235.1 Prevotella sp. UBA1395
TGTATGGATTGTTTATAATAGACACATGATTGTTTCCTAAGAAAGATGAGGTCTAACCGTATGATGGAGAAGCCCGGTACAGTCGCTCCACGAAGTCTTAGTTTGGTTTTGAGTGCGAATTTACACAAAAACGATGGGTTGTCCAACTTTTCATTCCATATTTTTACCAAAAGAATCTCTTTCATGGGCTGTACGGTCAGAAATGGCATGTGCCGGTGATTGCCATTACCCGCAGAGCGAGTCGAGGATTATTGCGGTTCCAACAGAAAATCGGGGCAGCGCGATGGCCGCAGGCTATCGTTCGTCATCCATGCGAAATAAAATTAAATGATAAAAAAAATGGGAAACATTTGGTGGTTATTAAAAAAAGCAGTACTTTTGCAATCGCTTTTGAAAAGGGTACAAGCTCTTAAGATGGCAACATGACGCGTCCTTAGCTCAGTTGGTAGAGCAACTGACTCTTAATCAGTGGGTCTAGGGTTCGAATCCCTAAGGATGTACTTTCGTAAAGAGCAATTGCATATAACAAGTCGTTGAGTCCAACGGCTTGTTTTTTTTGTCTGCCCGGAACGTCACATTCACGGGCACCGGATGATGCCGGCAATCCCTCCAGTTCGGATATTTGAAACGGTCGGATGACATGTAGCGTGAGTCATTAAGATTATAGCATTACTTTTGGCAGAAAGAAAATTCACGTTATATTCACGGGGACGGTTCCATTTTTTTCGCTATCTATGTAAAATTTACAAACAAAATATTGTTGAATTGAAAAAAAAACCATAAGTTTGTAGCGAAAACTAAAAAAGCTATGGAGATACAACGTCATAGAATATCCAGATTCATGCATCAGGTTTACCATCTTTATCTCGATGGATTCAGAAGTATGACCATCGGCAAGACACTTTGGACAGTGATACTGATCAAACTGTTTATCATCTTTGCGGTGCTCAAATTATTCTTTTTCCCGAATTACATCCATGAGCAGTCACAGAAAGGCGAAGAAGCCTCTTTTGTGTCTTCACAAATTCTTAACCGTGCGAAATAATCCAATTAAATCTACATGATATGTTTAACCTCTTATTAGACATTACCTCTGCAACAGTAGACTGGTCAAGAGCCCAGTTTGCTTTGACCGCAATTTACCATTGGCTGTTCGTTCCACTCACGTTGGGATTGGCCGTGGTCATGGGAATTGCCGAAACCTGTTATTACCGAACACAGAAAGTCTTTTGGAAAGACGTGGCCCGTTTTTGGCAAAAACTCTTTGGTATCAACTTCGCGATGGGTGTGGCCACGGGCATCATCCTTGAGTTTGAGTTTGGTACCAACTGGAGCAATTATTCATGGATGGTGGGCGACGTCTTTGGCGCCCCATTGGCCATCGAGGGCATTGTAGCCTTCTTCATGGAGAGCACCTTTGTGGCTGTGATGTTCTTTGGATGGGAGAAGGTGTCGCGCGGATTCCATCTTGCCTCCACATGGCTTACCGGACTTGGCGCCACCATCTCGGCATGGTGGATTCTCGTGGCCAATGCATGGATGCAATATCCCATTGGTCAGGAGTTCAACCCGGATACCATGCGGTTTGAGATGACCTCGTTCATGGACGTGGCTTTCTCGCCCATAGCGGTCAATAAGTTCTTCCACACCATCACTTCGTCGTGGATCATAGGAGCGGTGTTTACCGTAGGTGTGAGCTGCTGGTATCTGATGAAGCACCGCGAGCAGCGACTTGCCAAGGAAAGCATCAAGATTGGCGGTATCGTGGGGCTTGCAGCCTCGCTCTTGGCAGCCTATACCGGTGATGAGTCTGCCTATAAGGTGGCACAGGTGCAGCCCATGAAGCTCGCGGCTATGGAGGCACTTTACAATGGCGGGAATGAGCAGGGGCTGACGGTCATTGCCGGGGTCAATCTTTTCAAGCAACCCGATTACGCGAATGAGAAAGAGCCGCCCATGCGGATAACGATTCCCAAAGGCTTGTCTCTTCTCGCCACGCGAAGTCTTGACGGATATGTGCCGGGCATCAACAACCTCATCCACGGATATAACCGGCCCGACGGGCATATCGAACCATCGTTTGCCGAGAAAATAGAGATGGGCAAGAAGGCCATCGTGGCCTTGCAAGCCTATCGTCAGGCACTGGCCAACAAAAAGCCCGGCGATGAAATCCCTGATGCCGCGAAGGCACAGTTGCCTGTCTTGAAAGAGAACATCAAGTANNTTCTATGCTTTCCGTGCGATGGTGGGACTGGGCGTGCTGTTCATCATATTCTTTGCCGTTGTGCTTTTCTTTGTCTATCGCAAGGATATCACCCGGTATCGATGGTTGCACATCGCAGGTGTGGCACTCATCCCCTTGGCATACATCGCCAGCGAGTCGGGATGGATTGTTGCCGAGATGGGGCGTCAGCCGTGGACCATCCAAGACATGTTGCCCGTGGGAGTGGCCGTATCCGACATCCCGGCCGGCAGCATCGCCATTACCTTCTTTATCTTTGCATTCCTCTTTACGACGATGCTCATTGTGGAGATCAATATTCTCTGCAAGCAAATTAAGAAAGGTCCGGAGTATTCTGAAGTAGCACACTAAATATTACACAGCAATGACATACGAATTCTTACAATCATATTGGTGGTTTGTGGTATCTCTGTTGGCCGCATTCCTCGTATTTTTCCTTTTTGTTCAGGGGGCCAACTCGTTGATTTTTGAATTGGGCAAGACCCCCGAAGAACGCCGTTTGGTCATCAACTCCACCGGCCGGAAATGGGAATTTACGTTTACCACGCTGGTAACGTTTGGTGGTGCGTTCTTTGCCTCCTTCCCGTTGTTTTACAGTACCAGTTTTGGCGGAGCCTACTGGGTGTGGATGCTTATCTTGTTTTCCTTTGTTATTCAGGCCGTGAGCTATGAGTTTCAGAACAAACTGGGAAATCTCTTGGGTCCNNGTAGCCACATTCTTCAATGGCAGCAATTTCGTGGTGGAAAAGGCCAACATGATGGAGAGCCTTCAGCCGGTGATTAGCCATTGGGCCAATGCCAGCTCAGGTCTCGACGCGTTGTTGGATGTGTGGAACCTTATTTTTGGCGTGGCTGTATTCTTGCTGGTTCGTGTTTTAGGTATTCTGTATATCAACAACAATATCAATGACGAGATCATCCGGGGTAGGGTACGACCCATTCTGCGATATAACATGGCTGCGTTCCTCGTGTTCTTCCTTGCGTTCCTCATTCGCACACTGTTGAAAGACGGGTATGCCGTTGACCCTTCGACCGGCTGGATATTCATGGAGCCATACAAGTATTTCAACAACCTTGTTGCCATGTGGCCATTGGTCATTGTTCTTTTGGCGGGTGTGGTGTTGCTGTTGTTTGGCGTGGGCAAGACCCTTTTGGACAAGACCTATGTTCAGGGCATTTGGCCGGCAGCCATCGGCGTGATGATGGTGGTATTGGTGTTGTTCCTGATGGTGGGTTGGAACGATACGGCTTTTTATCCTTCCAATGTCGACTTGCAGTATTCGCTTACCATTCGCAATAGCAGCAGCAGTGAGACCACATTGCGCACGATGACCTATGTGTCGTTGCTCATCCCGGTGATTCTTGCCTACGGAGCATACGCATGGTGGTCTATCGACAAAAAGAAGATTGACCGCAAGGAGATTGCCGAAGGCGAGGCATATTGACCAAGGTCGGCTCCTGCGGGCATG
>DBQL01000028.1:3775-13183 GCA_002305235.1 Prevotella sp. UBA1395
TCGGGAAAGAGTGATACTGCTTTCTGATAGTTTCGGATGGCGGCATCTCTCATGCCCTCGTGCTCACATTCCTTACCCATGACAAGGTATTCGACGGCCAGTTTCTTGAGAAAATGCTCTCGGGTCTTGGTTTCCTCTTGCAGCTGCTCGATCTGCTGACGCTGTGTGTTGATGATGTTGAGCTTTCGTCGGATATATCGTCTTGAGACAGGTTTCTCGATGTCGTACCTGCTGTGAATGGCCTGGAAGAATGCATCGAGAGCTGCTTGCATATCGCCTTTGTCGAATGCTTGTACGGCATCCCAATATTCCTTGTCGGCTTTCGACTGTTTGAGGGCGGTGGAGATGACGGCTTGGTTATTGTAGCTTTGGGCAAAGCGACTCACCTCAGTGTGTACGAAAATGTCATTGCGACGAATTGGTTCGGTGAGCGTGATGCCCTCGAGCGATGTGCAACGTGACAAGGCCACGTAGGTTTGTCCGGCGGCAAAGACACCGCCGGTGAAGTCGATTTTCACATGACTGAATGTCAAGCCCTGACTCTTGTGTACGGTGATGGCCCATGCTAACCTGACAGGATACTGGGTGTAGGTGCCGAGTTCCTCTTCCTCAATCTTGTTTTCCTTGTCATTAAAGGTGTAGCGCACGTTGCTCCAAATCTCCGGTTCCACCTGATGTTCTTGTCCATCCTCAGTACGGATGTATATAAATCCATCCTCTTCGTCATACCCTATGACCGTTCCCAGTGTGCCATTCACCCACCGATGATTCATATCGTTTTTTACAAACAATATCTGTGCCCCCGGCTTGATGAGGAGTTCTTTGGGCGTTGGCAGCGAAGATTCCGGAAACTCGCCCCTGATGATGCCTTGAAAGGTGGTGGAGTCTCCCGGCAAAGCGTTCAGATGGCGTGAGTTGATGTCGTCTACGGTGTCACGACGAGTAGACAGGGTGATGGATAATGGTGCACCGGTAGACTCACAGGTCTTGTTTTCCGACTCATCGACAGAACGGTTGACCTGCCTGTTGAGCAGCGCAAGGTCATGGTCTGAAACCTGTGATACCCTGATATTGTCGAGTATGCCAATGAATACCGGGTCGGATTGGCGATACACTTTGGTGAGTTCGATAGAGATCAGTTGCAGTTCGGAGAACACCTTGGCGTTGAAGAAGAACGAAGAGGGGTAGAAGGTTTGCAGCAGTTGCCTGTCGTCTTCCTTGACCACCGGTTCAAGCTGGTAGATGTCTCCGACAAGCAAGAGCTGCTTTCCGCCGAAGGGTTCACGCATGTTGTGGCTGTAAATGCGCAACACCTTGTCGATAAAGTCGATGATATCGGCACGTACCATGCTGATCTCATCAATGATGATGAGTTCGAGTTCGCGGATGATCTTGATCTTTTCGCTATTGTATCTCAGCGTCTTGCGGATGTTTCGTGGCGTAAATTGCACGTCATTGGGTAGGAGAGGATGAAAGGGGAGCTTGAAGAAGCTGTGCAAAGTGGCTCCTCCGGCGTTGATGGCGGCAATGCCTGTCGGTGCGAGAATGACGTTCTTCTTGTTGATATTTGCCGCGATGTGTCGCAAAAAGGTTGATTTTCCTGTACCGGCCTTGCCGGTGAGGAACAGCGATCGTCGCGTGAATTGTATGATTTGCAGAGCATGCTGGAATTCTGCATTCTCAACGTCTAATTGTATGTTGGGGGCTTGGGACATGAGAAACCTGCTGTGGGTTTTATATCGACGAATCGCATGTAACCGGGTGAGATGACGTTGTTACATGCGATTCGTACGAAAATTTAAAGATCGTCAAAGTTGATTTCTTCGGTTGTTGGCTTCTTCTTTTCTTTCTTCGGCTCGGGAGTTGCAGTAGCTTTCTCCTCTTTAAGCTCGCTTTGCTTTTCTATCGGGTTACCGTTCTCGTCGAGGATGATTTCCTCTTGGCTGACAATATTGGTGCTGTCACGATGTGTGGTATCCCGGTGCACAGGAGCATAATAGCTTTGACAGATATACATGTCTTGCGTGATGTTGGCGTCTTCGGGCTTCTTGAACTTCCCGTGATACCTCTTGAACTCTGGGTCTGACAATACAGACTGCATGAAATATCCCGTTATGGGGAGTGCCGTTCGCGAGCCTTGTCCCAATGCTCCGGTACGGAAATGGATACTTCTATATTCTCCACCTACCCATGCACCTGCCACAAGGTTGGGCGATACGCACATGAACCAAGCGTCGGAGTGGTTGTTGGAAGTTCCGGTTTTGCCGCCAAACTCTGTGTCGCGGAATTGCCCCACATAGCCCCAAAGACTTTGGCTGGTGCCACCGGGTTCTTTCATACCGCCCTGCAAGAGTTGTTGCATGAGGAATGCACTCTTGTAAGGAATCACTTGCTCTGCTTGAACGCGGTCGGAATAGACCTCGCGGCCGTCTTTGTCGACAATTCTTGTCACCAAGACAGGCTCATGATGCATACCGTTGTTGGCAATGGTGCAATAGGCGTTGGTCATTTCCAAGAGCGTGACATCACTGGAACCTAAGGCCAAGGAGGGAGCATCTTCCAACGTACTCTTGATACCCATAGCCTGTGCCGTGGTGATGATGCGTTTGATACCCATCTCCTGACCCAAGCGAACGGCCACGGAGTTGATACTTTTGGCAAAGGCACTCTTCAAAGGCATGGAGTCTCCAGAGAAACTTCCGTTGGCATTACCCGGTGTCCATGTTGTCATTTCTTTCTTCTTCTTGTCGTAGACCTGCATCGAGATATACTCGTCGCGGCGCTTGTCGCAAGGGGTGAGACCCTGATTCATGGCTTCGGTATAGACAAAGAGCTTGAACGTGGATCCCGGTTGGCGCTCAGCGGTAACCTTGTCATACTTCCATGTCTTGAAATCGATGTCACCCACCCATGCCTTCACCGCTCCGGTTTGAGGCTCCATTGCCACCATTGCGCAGTGCATGAAGGTGACCATGTATTTGATGGAGTCCTCGGAGGTCATCTCTTTGGTGATGGTTCCCTTATCGTAGTCAAACAATTTCACGGGGTGTTTCCATTCCTTATAGTAATATTTGATGGAGTCCGGATTGTCGGGGAAACGCTCTTGCAAGGCCTTGTAGAAAGGCAGGCGTTGCGCAATCTGGTCGATGAACATTGGAATGGGCTTGCCGGTCTCGTCACGCCACGGCTCTTGGCGAAGCCAATTGGTGTTTTGGGTGCGATAGATATCCCAGTGGTTGTTGAAGTTTTGCTGCACCTGCTTCATCTGTTTGCGTGCCGCATCTTCAGCGTATTGCTGCATCTTGGTGTCGATGGTGGTGTAAATCTTCAGGCCGGAGCTATACAGGTCATAACCGTTCTCCTCACACCAAGGCCGCAGGTAATCTGCGATGGCTTGACGGAAATACATGGCCTGTCCGTCGTAGTTTTCCTCAATCTTGAACTTGAGGACAATGGGTATCTTCTTGAGAGAGTCGCATTCTTGGCTCGTGAGGCTGCCTTGTCTGCGCATATTGTCAAGCACTGTGTTGCGTCTGGAGAGACTGTTCTTAGGATTTGTCTTGGGATTATAAAGGGTAGTGGCTTTGAGCATGCCCACTAAGACCGCTGCATCTTGTGTCGTGAGGTCTTTAGGCGTGGTGTCAAAGTATGTTTTGGCCGCGGTCTTGATGCCGTAAGCATTTGAACCAAAGTCTACGGTGTTGGCATACATCGTAATGATTTCTTTCTTGTTGAAGACTGTCTCCAACTTGGTGGCGATGATCCATTCCTTGCTTTTGACAATAAGGATCTTCAGACCGGGGATTTTTCCGAGAAGACCGGTAGAGTATTGCGAACGGACACGAAACATATTCTTGGCCAGCTGCTGTGTTATGGTTGAGGCACCACGACCTTCATGGCGCAGTATGGCATCTTTAGCGGCTGACAAGATACCCATGATATCAATGGCCATACCCCGTGGACGACTGTAATAGCGCTCGTCCTCGGTAGCCACCAAGGCATTGAAGAAGGCCGGATTGACCTCTTCATACTTGACCGGAGTACGATTTTCGTTGAAGAATTTACCGATGAGCTTGTTGTCCGCACTATAAATTTCAGAGGCTTGGCTGGTCTGTGGATCCATGATTCCGGAAAAATATCCCGGACTTTTGCCAAATAGCCAAAACAAATTCAAGTCNNGGTTTTGGTGTACCACGCACGTCCACAGTATAGATTTTTATACCACGGCCAAAAGTTTTTAGCCTTTCGCCAAATCCAAGCGAGTGTATTTTTAATTATTTTCATGACGATAAATCCTCGTTGTTTCTTTTCCTCACTTTTCTCTTTGCTTTTGAAAGAAAAAGATGATGCAAAATTACAAAAATAGTGAGTTATAAAGTTTGTTTGTCAATATAATTTAAGAAATCTTCAATATTGTGCGGCGTGAACCATTGGGTACGCTGATCTTTTTTGAACCACGTCATTTGTTTGCGCATGTATCTACGTGTATTTGACTGTATTTGCCGGATGGCTTCTTCCTTGGAAATAGTGCCATCCATGTAGGCAAACATTTCTTTGTAGCCCACGGTGTTGAGTGCGTTGAGATGTCTGTGTTCATAGAGCTTGCTCACCTCTTCTTCCAATCCGGCATCAACCATGTGGAGTACTCGCTGGTTTATCCGATCATAGAGTTCTTCACGAGGGCGTTCCAAGCCTATTTTGACAGTCTGAAACGGTCGTTTCTTCTTCTGATTGGTACGAAATGAGGTATAGGTCTTGCCGGTCATCTCACATATCTCTAACGCATGAACTATCCGGCGTGGATTTTGTTTGTCTACCAACTCCCAATATTCTGGGTCAAGTATTCTAAGTTGTTCAGAAATAGCATCTAATCCTTGTTCGTTCAGTCTTTGCTTAATATTTTCCCGGGTGTGCGTGTCAATGGTGGGAATATCGTCGATTCCATCACAAACGGCATCAATATACATCATTGATCCGCCGGTGAGCAAAGCAAGATCAGAATTCAAGAACAACTGATCAAGGAGTTGTAGGACTTCTTCCTCGTACAAGGCGGCCGAGTAATAGTCTTCGATATGGTGGTTTCCCACAAAATAATGCTTGACTCTCTGCTGCTGTTCGCGTGTGGGTGCTGCCGTACCAATGGGCATTTCTGCGAATATTTGCCTTGAGTCGGCATTAATGATCGGGATGTGATAATGCTCAGCGACCTGAAGACAAAGCTCTGTTTTGCCTACACCGGTAGGTCCGAGGATGACGATGAGGGTCTTCATTGTTTCAATGTTTATAGGACAAGGAGATGGATTCTGTGGATGAATTAAAAAAGTTAGAAGCTGAATCGCTCGAATCTGCTTCTAACTTTCACTTCAATGATGTTGTTGACATGCTGTCAGCAAACATTTATCGTATAATGCCTCGATTGGATGAAGAAACAAAGTCAATGATATATTGTATCTCGGGGGTGATCTGCAGGTTGTTCCTGATTTCGTTGATGCCCTCGGCAATAATCCCTTTGCTATATAGCAGGCGATAAGCTTCGTGGATGTGCTGGATCAACTCATTGCTGAATCCGTGACGACGAAGCCCCACCAAATTGATTCCTGCGTATCTGATGGGTTCTTTTCCGGCAATGATATAAGGCGGAATGTCTTGACTGAACCTGCTTCCACCTTGTATCATAACGTAGCTGCCGATTTTGCAAAACTGATGGCACAACACTACTGCGCTGATGATAGCGTTATCATCTACTGTCACCTCTCCGGCAAATTTGGTCGAGTTGCCAATAATCAGGTTGCTTCCAAAGATACAGTCATGGGCTATATGCATATTTTCCATGAGCAGGTTGTTGCTGCCCACTCGCGTTGTTCCTTTCGACGCGGTGCCTCGAGAGATGGTCACATTCTCACGAATGCTGTTGTTGTCGCCTATCTCACAAATTGTGTCCTCGCCGCGAAACTTGAGATCTTGGGGCTTGGTTGACAGGCTGGCACCCGGAAAAATCTCATTTCCACTGCCAATACGTGCACCATAGTTAATTGTAACATTGTTTTGGAGCACATTATCATTGCCCAAGACGGTGTTGTGATCGATGTAACAGAATGGCCCGATTATATTGTTATCGCCAAGCTGTGCCTCCGGATGTACAAAGGCTAAAGGACTTATTTGATTCATTGTTATTATTTGTTCTTAATGATTTGAGCAGTGAATGTAGCCTCTGACACGACATGGTCACCTACAAAAACGTAACCTTTCATGGAACTGATACCGTGTCTTACGGGTTGAAGGAGTTCAACCTTAAATACCAAGGTGTCTCCCGGTACTACTTTTTGGCGGAATTTTACATCGTCTATTTTCAGGAAATAGGTAGACCATTTCTCAGGTTCTTCCAATTGGCTGAGCACGAGCAAGCCTCCTGTCTGAGCCATTGCCTCTATTTGGAGAACTCCGGGCATAACGGGCTCATCAGGAAAATGGCCTTGGAAGAACGGCTCGTTGGCCGTAACGTTTTTGATTCCTACAATGCTTGTGGCACCCATTGATACCACTTTATCCACAAGTTGCATGGGATAGCGATGGGGCAAAAGCTGACGGATGCGAATGTTATCCATCAAAGGCTCGTCGTTGGGGTCGTAGATGGGAGCTTGCACTTCATGTTTTCGGATTTCTTTTCTCATCAATCGTGCAAACTTGTTGTTGACCCTATGGCCGGGGCGGGTGGCAATGATACGACCTTTTATGGGTTTTCCGATCAGCGCCATGTCGCCAATGATGTCAAGAAGTTTGTGACGGGTACATTCATTATCCCACATTAAAGGCTTATGCTGTATATATCCAATCTTGGTGGCGTCCATGTGGGGCACTTTCAGCAGGTCGGCTAACTTGTCGAGTTTATCTTGTTCAACCTGTTTCTCATAAATGACGATGGCGTTATCGAGGTCACCACCCTTGATAAGATTGGCTTCAAGCAGTGGCACAATGTCACGAACGAAAACGAAAGTGCGTGCAGGAGCAATGTCTTGAGCAAAGTTTTCAATGTGGTCTAATGTGGCAAACTGACTGCTGATAAACTTAGACTGGAACGAGCACATGGCCGTTATCGAGAAATCTTGGTCGGGCAGGATAGTGATGCATGAACCACTTTCTTCGTCCTTGATCTCTATTTTCTTTCTAATAATATAATAATCTTTCGGCGCGTTTTGCTCAACGATACCCACTTCTTTGATCTTTTCCACATACATGGCAGCAGAACCATCAAGAATAGGAAACTCAGGACCATTTACTTGAATCAGACAGTTATCTATTCCCAAAGCGTATAACGCCGAAAGACCATGCTCAACAGTGGATACTCTTGCTTCTCCTCTCTGAAGAACAGTACCTCGTTGGGTGTCCATTACGTTCTCGGCAACAGCGTCAATGATAGGTAAGTCATCAAGATCAATACGTTGAATCTTGTAGCCGGTATTTTCTGCAGCCGGATTAAAGGTTACGGTGAGACTTAGACCCGTATGCAGGCCTTTGCCAAAAAGAGAGAAACTTCCGCCAAGAGTTTTTTGTTTTGCGGTATCCATGTTATTGCTTGTTTTTTAATTTTTCAACTTCTTGCTGTAACGTATGCAACTGGTGATAGAGGTCAGGTAGTTTTTGGAAGATAGCCTGACTCTTGAAATAAGGAATTTGCGGCATGGGTGGGGTCCCGATGAGGGTCTGACCATCTTTGATTGAACTTGGCGCACCCGACTGAGCGCCCAGCATCACTCGATTGCCAATGTTGATATGGCCGGCTATTCCTACCTGTCCGCCAAACATACACCATTGTCCAACCTTGGTCGAACCTGCCACACCAACCTGTGCCGACATCACCGTGTGTTCGCCAATATCGGTGTTATGCGCAATCTGTACCAAGTTGTCGAGTTTAACTCCCTTGCGAAGATATGTCGACCCCATCGTCGAACGGTCGATACATGTATTGGCACCAATCTCTACATCGTCTTCGACGGTAACGATACCGATCTGTGGAATCTTGTCATAGCCTTCGCCGTTTGGCGCGAATCCGAACCCATCCGCACCGATGACGGCACCTGAATGAACGATGACACGATTACCTAACTTGCAGTCATGATAAATGCTCGCATTAGGATAAATCCGGCAATCAGCACCGATGGTCACTCGGTCGTAGACTGTGGCATGCGGATAGATTTGACTTCCATCGCCAATCTCCACATCATCGCCAATATAAGCAAAGGCGCCGATGTACACATTCTGTCCGATTTTAGCTTTGGGAGAGATAAATGCCAAGCTGTCTATGCCGGTCTTCTTGGGCTTGGACGATTCGTAAAGTTGAAGTAACTTTGCCACGCAATCACGGGCATTCTGCACCCGGATCAATGTGGTTTTGACCGGTTTCTCCAGCTCCAACGTGTCGTCGACAAGGACTATGGACGATTGGGTGTCGTAGATATAATGTGTATATTTGGGGTTAGCCAGAAAAGAAATAGCTCCGGGTACACTGTCTTCTATTTTGGCAAATGTATGTACAGTAACGTTTTCGTCGCCTTCTATTTTGCCTTGGACGAACTGGGCTATTTGTTTTGCGGTAAATTCCATATTTCGTTTAGATTTTTACAATTGTGCAAATATAATAATTTATTCCTGAATATGTGTAATATTGCTGTAATATTTGGCAAATTTTAGTGTGTAATTCATGTGTTGTTGCACATTAGTATTGAATTTGGGAAATATTGAAATATTTCGTTATCAGTAATGTTCTTCAAGGCATGAATTATTCATCTTGTTCCCTATGCACTCGCAAAGACAATCCCATCATGGCTGTATTTTTGGAAATGCAGTCATGATGGGAACTGTATGAAGTTGAGCAGCGATATAAATATGTTAGAAATCTTTATTTTATTTTTTCTAATTCAATGGCCATCTCTTGTTGCAATTCACTTGCGTTGTGGGCTGCTGCCTGCGCGAAATCGGCGTCATGACCGGCATAGATAATGCCCCTGCTCGAGTTGACCAGCAGTCCGCAATCTTTGGTCATGCCGTATTTGCACACTTCCTGCAGGCTGCCTCCCTGTGCGCCAACGCCCGGAACGAGGAGGAAATGATGTGGGACCACACGGCGAATATCCTCGAACATCTGCCCTTGGGTTGCTCCAACCACATACATCATATTTTCCTCGTTGCCCCATTCTTGGCTTTTGCGTAGCACCTTCTCAAACAGTCGTTCGTGGTTAGCATCTTCGGTCAATTGGAAATCATGTGAGCCCTTGTTGGAAGTGAGGGCGAGCAGCACCACCCATTTGCCGTCATATTGCAGGAATGGTGTCACACTGTCCTCGCCCATATATGGTGCCACAGTCAGTGCATCAACGTTGTATTCCTCAAAAAAGGTGCGGGCATACATTG
>DBQL01000067.1:0-292 GCA_002305235.1 Prevotella sp. UBA1395
CGGCAATGGGGTTGATGAGGAACGTCACGGGTGAGAGATTACCGAAGTCTATCTTGGTGTTGAGCTGTTGTGTGGGCTGCGTGGCGATGGCCTTGGCGATGACGCTGTCGGTGAGATTCCTCGCAATGACAGCGGTGGGGAAGTCGTGAATCACCATCGTAGTGTCGGTATCGATGGTCCAGCTCACGTCGATGGAATCGGTAGCGTCGAGCACCGTGGTGGCCTCCGGGTTGGCATAGACGAGTTTTCCGGTGTAATTGCCCTTGACCACGTTGAACGCCTGCAGCTTCTG
>DBQL01000067.1:326-847 GCA_002305235.1 Prevotella sp. UBA1395
CATTGGGCAAAACCTTGCACGGCTGATCACTTTTTTTTTCGCTGCGAACAGATGGACGTCGTAGGGCCGAAAAAATCTTGCTTTCGGGCCGACGGCTTGCTCGTACCCTTAAAAAAGACCATCGCGCCATGCAAGGAATACGCCCTTGTGACGTTTAAACGACAGAATCAACAGAACATGACAAAGGTGGCAGCAGACAGCGAAGAAGAAATCGTGGGGCTTTTCCGGCGCGGGGATGCGTCGGCGATGGACCGTCTGTATGCCGACCACGCCGCCTATCTCACGGCCGTGTGCGCACGGTATATCACCGACGATGACGAACTGAAGGATGTGTTGCAGGAATCGATGATCAAGATTTTCACGCGCATGGGTACCTTCAGCTATCGTGGGCGGGGGTCGCTGCGTGCGTGGATGAGCAGGATCGTGGTGAACGAATGCCTGCAAACCATCAGGCAGCGACGACGTCACCCTACCACGCTCTTGGACCAACTGCCGCCCGACCTGCCCGACGAAGACCCCGA
>DBQL01000067.1:867-3955 GCA_002305235.1 Prevotella sp. UBA1395
TCGAGGGCCACTCGCACAAGGAGATCGGCGAGATGCTCGGCATCAAGCCCGACAGTTCTGCCTCACAGTTGCACCGTGCGAAAAACATGTTGGCACACCTTATCAATGAACATCAACGACGCAAGATATGAACAACAAATGGATGAATGAACTCAAACACCTTGCCGACGGAGCAGAGAAGACTCCGCCGCAGGGGTTGCTCGACGATATCAAGCGTGAGATGTCGCGTCGCGGGGTATCGGTATCGCCGGCCGCGAAGCGTATCGTCAACGTGCCTTGGTGGCAGCGGTCGCGGGTGGCCGCGGCCGTCGCCGTGCTGCTGGCCGGTATCGCCACCGTGGGCCTGATGACCCTTGGCGACCGCGGACGGGCTGTGGAGCAGCAGGCACAGACCCGGCGCGGCACCGGGATGGAGGTGGCCGGCGCGACGGTGGCTGCTGCCGGCAAGCCGGCAGACGGTGTGATTTTCGGGCGCGGCGCGGCGCGGCGTGGTGCCGATGAAGCTCATGCCATCATGGCGGCAGGGTACGATGGCCACACCGACAATGAGCCGGGGGCTGCCGATACCGGCATGCGACCCATGACCGACAGTATCCGGCAGGCCGTCAACACAGCACCGACAGGCCATGCAGACCATCCGGCTGTCTCGCGCGACCATGATGATGCCCCGACGACCGACATTCCACGGACGCCCGGCCGGCGAAACGAGCGGGCACCGCATGACCGCATGGCCTCTCCCGCCACGGCAGACCGCGACCGACGGCCGGCAGCCTCGGCGCGCCGATGGACGCTTGCGGCCAACTATTCCGGCACGACCAATCCGTTCCAAGGTGACAACCAAGACATGTCGGCCAAGTCTTATAACAGCTTTGCGATGGACATGCCCGACCCGTATCTGCGCGATGCATTGATGCTGACGGCGGCCGACCTGCCACCCGAGATTCACGAGGAGCATCACGCACCGCTCAAGATGGGGCTTTCGGTGGGCTATCAGCTCAACAGGAAGTGGCGGTTGATGACCGGCGTGAATTACAGCCGACTGCGGTCGGACATCACCGAGGAGGGTGTGGGATACAGTGTGACGCGCCATCAGACACTCCATTACATAGGCATTCCGCTCAGCGCAAGCTACTCGGTGTGGCAGACCCGCCACGTCAATGTCTATGCCAAGGGCGGCGGAGAAGTGGAAAAACTCATCAAGGGTAGGGCCGAGGTGCAGGGTGCCAACAGTGTCGGGCAACGCTCACCGATCGAGAAGGTCGGCGAGAGCAGGCCCGTGCTGAGCACACATGCCGCCGTGGGCGTGGAGGTGATGCCTGTCGGACCGGTGAGCTTCTTTGTGGAACCCACCATGACCTACCACTTCTCCAACGGCAGCGGGGTGCACTCAATCTATACCTCGCAGCCCTTGGATTTCAACCTTCACCTTGGGCTCCGCCTCAATATGAGGTGACGCGGCGCACCGACGGCATGCCGTGTGTGAGCGAGAGCGCGGCCCGGCGTGGCATCACGGCATGATGGCAACAGTCCGCAACATTCCGAGACGGGATGTTGCGGACTGTTGTTTTGTCAGCCCCTCACGGCCGACGGGCACACCATGCCGCGGCGAGGCAGGTGGCGTGGAGAGCGGTGGCGATGGCCGAATGCGGGGCGATGGCGACATGAGCTGCAACGAACAGGTGTGAAGTTTCACTTCATACATTTCATAAGGAAACTTAATCCGGAAGTCTAATTTTGGTGAAAACGGGGGCTTCGCATAACTTTGCCATGCGATCGCGACAACGCCGGCTATTCACTCGCGGCAGCAATACTTACTATATCTAAACGAACGAATGATTAAAAATGAGATCAATGAAAGAGACAAGCAACCCAACGCCAACGCCATGTCGGACGGCACAGACCTTGTTCGCGGGCAAAGACACCGCCCGGCGGGCACGATATGATCGCCGACGCCGACAGGGGCAGGCATGAAACCATTATGACAACAATAAAAACGATTGGAAGAACAATGTTAGAACAACGCAAGATGACAAATCCGATAACCGAGATTGAGAAGATGAACGCCCGACTGCGAAGTCGCAACCAAGCCTTGGAGAAGATGGCCGACGACCTCGAATGGCTCATCGGCGAGCCGCCGGGACGATGGCTGTGGACCGGCACGCAGCGCGACTTGGCCGAACTGGTGCACCGGGTGTGGATGCAGCGGCGACTGTATGACGACCGCGCACTGCCCTATACTCAGCGACAACTGGCCCGGAGGGCCTTCAGCGCCGTGGGCCGCGAGATGCCGAGATGGCTCACGAGGATTATCTGCGACACCGAGCAGCGATATGACGCCGACCTCTCACTCACGGCCCGCTATGAGCGATGGGCCGACGAAGACAACATTATCCACCACTTTCTAATTCCTAACCGGCAATGACAACACAAGAAAAGATACACCTCTCGGAGCATTTCACGCTCTACGAAATGACACGTTCGGGCACGGCCATCGAGCACGACCTGAACAATATGCCTAATCTTCAGCAGGAACAGGCCATGCGAAACCTCGCCATCAACGTGCTCGAGCCGCTGCGCCGGCAGTTTGGTCCCATCGTGATCTCCAGCGGATTCCGGTCGGGAAAGGTCAACAAGTTGGTGGGCGGGGTGCACAACTCGCAGCATCTGCGGGGCGAGGCGGCCGACATCGTGATGGGAGACCTCGAACGCGGACTGCGCATTTACGAGTTTATCAGGCATCGGCTCGACTTCGACCAGCTCATCATGGAACCCATCGGAGCAGACCACCCGCGCTGGATTCACGTGAGTTACACCACGCGGCGGCGCAACCGGCGACAGGTGATATGAACATCTCGAAATTTGAACCATAATGCGCCACTCGTGGTTTGAAATAAAAAAGCGTCGTTTGTCGTTCGAATTGCAATGCGCGCTTTATGGTTTAAATTAACGTGAGTTCGATGAAATTAAAACAATGAAGGCTGTATGTCGTAAGTTTTTTGCACCTTGATGCACGACTCGACAAAGTTCTTGTATTCCAACGGCTTGCGATCATTCACATCTCCCGGCGTAATCATGAAATTAAGCAGTT
>DBQL01000067.1:4083-4241 GCA_002305235.1 Prevotella sp. UBA1395
CTTCTTGATGAACAATGCCAAAGGAAGAGCCACCTCTCTCTCAAGCACATCAAATCGATTGTGCGAGACAGCCTGTGCGAACTGATGGCGGAGGTGTTTGCAGACTTGATCCAAATAGAAATGCTTCAGGCAACGGTAGTCTGAATCGTGGAAAGGAA
>DBQL01000110.1:0-4741 GCA_002305235.1 Prevotella sp. UBA1395
GATACGGTCTTTTCTTCTAATCTACTTTGCGATTGGTCTCAAACCTAAGCATATTTGTATCATCATCACCTTTAGCATGAAAAAAGCGTGGAAAAATGCACCGACAGACAAGAATCTCGCTTATCTTTGTTATCAAAGAATGTGTGTCACTGCGTTATTGCCGATTCCGGGATATTGCATTTGAGACGCTTTCGCACAATGATACGCACGAAAAAAAGTTATATATTCAATATCAAACTCAAACAATCTGTATGAAAGCCTTATTGCGTTTATCTTTGGTAAGCATGGTTTGCCTGTTGCTTTGCAATTCCATGCTCTATGCTTCCACCCCTTTTGCCGATGGCAAGAGACCGTTGTCTACGGGTGGCTCGCACGCCTTCATCCCGCTTGTCTATGACAAGGAGCATACGGTACGCCCCCTTTCGCTGACTGGTAACCTCTCTGTGCAGGCACTTCCCATACGCAAACTGCTGCCCGACGTGTTGACATGGTCGGACGGCAAAGGGCGTGTGACGCGTTTCAAGGATTGGAAACGTCGCCGGGCCGAGATCTTTCGTGACCTGCAATGCTATGAGATTGGCGAGAAGCCCGTGGTCACTCGGTCACAGGTCAAAGCCTCGTTCCACGACAGCACCTTGCTTGTCACTGTCGAGGTGAACGGCCAACCCCTCGAGCTGAAGGCCCGTATCACCTATCCTCCCACCGGCACGGCCCCCTATCCGCTGATGATTGGCACAAGCAACAACTCCTTGCCGGCCTCAATCTTCACCTCGCGTGGCATCGCGCTGATGACTTTTCATGAGGCCCAAGTGAACGATTACTCACAGCGCGGACAGTCGTCGGGGCGCGGAAATTACGCTTTCGACCGCCTTTATCCGTCATTGTCGGCCAATGGGGCGTATGCCGAATGGGCATGGGGACTGAGCCGTCTCATCGACGGTTTGCAGCTTTTGGGTTCCGACAAGACCCTTATCGACACGCGCCACATCGGGGTTACCGGCTGCTCGTATGCCGGGAAGATGGCGCTTTTCTGCGGAGCGACGGACGAGCGCATCGCCCTCACCATTGCTCAGGAACCCGGCGGAGGCGGGGCTGCGGCGTGGCGGGTATCGCGAACGCTCGAGCAGGTGGAAGGATTGGACCAAACAGACGGCAATTGGTTTAAGCAATCGTTCAAGCAAGACTTCGCCGGCGAGGGTGTCTGTCGGCTGCCTTTCGACCACCATTCGCTCATGGCCCTGTGCTGTCCACGTGCCCTTCTCATCCTCGGCAACACCGATTACCGCTGGTTAGCCGACCCCTCGGCCTATGTCTCGTGCAATGCGGCCCGGCAGGTATGGGCCTCCTTCGGCATTGCCGACCGCATGGGCTACTCCATTGTGGGTGGCCATCGCCATTGCCTCTTGCCCGAGACGCAGATTCCCGAGGTCGTCGCCTTCGTCGAGAAGTTCCTCTTGGGCCGTGAGGATACAGACACTTACGTGCTACGACACCCCGCCGACTATCCGGAATTATATGATTGGCGGGCGTGGCCGGAACCTTGAACTCTGACAAACACAATGAGGGTGTGCCTCGCGACACACCCTCATCCAACTTCATTATCCAGCAATTATTCTATGCTTTCCGCATCATCGTCCCACACGCTGTAATCCGAAGTGTACCATCGGGTTTCTTCTTTGGCATTCACAATGTTTGTAGGGGTGTTTGAGATGCGTATCGAAGATTGTAACATCTCGTTTGTTCCGGTCACATCTTTTGTCTTGATCGTGGGAATCATATATTNNTTCTTGCCATCCTTGATGACAATGCCTTTGTAGCTGCTGTCTACCCTTTGTCCTGCCATGTTGTAGCGAGTGTCATCGGCCGACAGTGTCTTGGTGTTTATGGTGCCGATGGCCGTTACTTCACCAAACACCACGCTCAGATTCTTGGCCCCTGCGGGTAATGAGGCGATGTAAGCCTTGCCGGCCGGAATCACCGTTCCTGCCATGAGCGGCGCGAATACAGCCTCGTTGCCCTCTTGGCTCAGCACATAACAGTTTGCGCTGTAAGGCACATCGCTGTTGGCTGCGGTCAGGTCGTTTGTGCCAATCACGTCGGCAGCCAAGTCGGTAGTCTCGAATTGGTAGTCCGTCGATGCCGTTCCCTTGAGCACGACACCGGTCTGTGCGGGGATGACACTGCCCGACAGCGGGTTGAGTTTCACCGTCGATCCCGCTACGGCAGCGGTGTAGACCGTCAGTCCGGAGGGAATGGTCACGTTATAGTTCGAGCTGAACGATGACAGTCCGGTAGAGGCAATGGTCACCGTCGAGGTACTCAACAGCTTGATGGCACTCACCGTTGCCGTGTTACCCCAGTTCACCTTGATGCAGTTCAGGTGCACATAGCTCAAGGCATCCAAGTTGGTAAGATCGATCACCGCCCGTCCGTCATCGCCTATGGTTGCGTAAACCGTGTTCAGGCTGTTGTCCGGTTGTCGGTTGAACATCACCCGGAGTGAACCTCCTGCAACACCGGTGATGACCATCTTGGTATATCCCGACAGGTCGGCATATTCCATTTTGTCCACGTTGGCATTGCCAAATACCACGGCTCCTGCCTGCAGTTCGGTGTTCAGGTTCAGCTCCCGGTTGGGTGTCGTCGATGTTTGGGTGGCTGTGGCGTCCACTCCGTCCCATGCGTGGAACATGGTCACGTCAAGCTCGGGCAGTGAGGGGGCGGGCAAAACCTCTTTGGTCAGGTAGATGCGAGAGATGCTTACCCCTCCTCCCCAAGTGGCCTTGATGGCATTGAGGTGCACGTATGGATAGCTGTCCAAGTTGGCGAGGGTCAGCTCTGCCGTACCGTCGGTACCGATGGTCACCTGCTTTTCGGTCAGGCTGTTGTCCAATTGGCGGTTCAACAGCACCTTGACCACATTGCCGGCCGTGCCATCGAATTTCATCTTGGTGTAGCCGGTGATGTCGGCATACTCTGTATTGGTCACGTTGCCATTGCCATAGACCACACCGCCCGCATCTGTCGTGGCACCGATTGTCGTCGCGAAATACGGACTTGCCGTGGTTTGTTGGGCATCGGCTCCCACGCCGTCCCATACGTGAAACATTGCTTTGGTTAGGTCGGTCTCCTGTGTTGTCTGGGCATCGGCCGACGAAACGCCACCCCAAAGCATCAGGGCCGCGGTTAAAAGAGTTGTTACTGATTTCATAAATCGTGTTTAAGTTAAAATGATTGTAAATTAGGAATTGGATAATTGCCGTTCTTCTATTTTCTTGTTGATGTCGTCGATCACCTCGTCCGTCAACTCATATTTCGAGATGATATACATGGCCAGCAGCAGCAGTAAGGCCGGCAATACGGCCACTAACCACAGGATGCCCTGCTCGGCCGGCGCGCTTTGGGTGGTGGCATTGTTTTGGTCGAAGCCGACAAAGGCCAAAACCATGCCGGGAACCACGCCTCCCAATGCCATGCCCGCTTTGTAGAATATGCCCGTGAGGGCATTGACAATGCCCGAGATGCGGCGCCCGGTGGTGTACTCGCCGTAAGAGATCACCTCGGGAACCAGTGCCCACATGTATCCCGTGGCAACGATGACACCCGTCGATTTCACGAATTGCGCCACATAGACCAGCCATATCTCGTCTTTCAGCGCGGGTATCATGGAGATGGTGTATAGCATGGCCATACCCAAGATGGCTATGGCAAGGAATACGAAAAACATCTGCTTCTTGCCGATGGCCCGCTTGATGGCCGGCACCATCGGCATGAAGATAAATGCCGGTATAGAGCCGAGGGCCATGAAGTTGGCCATTTGGTCGGAGGTGCCATGCACGTTATAGATCATGTAATAGCTTCCGGCCGAGTTGCCGATGGCCATCATGGCGAAGGCTGTGATGAAGAAAAAGGCGAGCACCCGCAGCGGACGGTTGCGCACAAACTCCGTCCACAGGTCAGACACCTTCACGTTGGCCGTTTCTTTGTGGTCCATCACCACTCGCTCCTTGGTCTGTGTGAAACAGAAGATGAGCAGTGCCAGTCCGGCCAGTGCGTAGATGAGCATGGTGGTGAACCATGCCCCCGAGGCTTCTTGCGTATTGACTTGTCCGTGTGGGGCGAGCGCGGCGACGATCTTGGGGATGCCGTAGGCCACGGCAAGGCCTCCGAGATTGGCAAAGAACATGCGCACGGAGGTGAGGATCGTAATCTCGTTGGTGTCGCGGGTGAGCGAGGCGTTCAGCGCGCCGTAAGGCACGTTGATAAGGGTATAACACATCGACATGCCCACGTAGGTGATATAGGCATAGGTCAGCGAGCCGTGGAAGCCGTTCCAAAAACACAGCACGGCAAAGCCGGTGAGCGGTATGCCGCCCAAGACCAAATAGGCGCGGTATTTACCCAAGCGTGGGGAGTGCTTGTCTACGAATGTTCCCACAAGCGGGTCCCAAAGCACGTCGACGAGTCTCACCACAAGGAACATGAAGGCTGCCGATGCCGGATTTAGTCCGTAGACATTGGTATAGAATATCAGCAGATACATGCCGATGGTTTGGTAAATCAGGTTTTGGGCCAAGTCGCCCGACGCGAATCCGGTGCGTTGCAGCCATGAGAGTTTGTAGAAGCCACGTTCTTCCGTGGCCGACAGTTTTTGTTCCATATTCTTATTGCGGTTTTTAGTATTCTCGTGTCGCAAAGGTAGAAAGATTATCATAAACTGTTTATCGGCGTTGTTTCACTT
>DBQL01000110.1:4753-7347 GCA_002305235.1 Prevotella sp. UBA1395
CGGATATATATCAAAACGTTCATGCGACATATAGACAAGACTCTCGGATGATTTTTGCATAACTTTGTCCGGTGGTACGGAATTTAATCTTACACCTTATTATATATGTTGATACATTCTGTTTATAAAAGTGTGGCCGTGCTGTGTCTGTTCGTGCTATGCCATATCCCGCTCCCGGCAGCGGCATTCGACTTGGTGAATAACGGGAATACCGTGCCGTTGGTCGTCGACGGCAACGATTTCCCCGGGGTGGTGCGCGCCGTGAACGACCTCCGCGACGACGTGTGCAGGGTAGCCTCGGTCAAACCCGAGGTGCGGCGGTCGGCCAAACTGCCGGCCGACAAGGGTTGCGTCATCATCGGCACCATCGGCCACAGCACGCTGATAGACCGCCTCGTGAGGCAGGGCAAATTGCGTGTCGATGGCGTGAAAGGCCGGTGGGAGAGCTACGTGAGACAAATGGTCGACGGCAATCTGGTCATTGCCGGCAGCGACAAGCGTGGAACCATCTACGGCGTGTACGACATCTCTGAGATGATAGGTGTCTCGCCGTGGTACTGGTGGGCCGATGCCGTGCCCGGGCATCGTGACCATCTGCGCATAGACGGGGCAAGATATGTGCAGCCCTCGCCCAAGGTGAAGTACCGCGGACTGTTTATCAATGACGAGGAGCCGTCGTTCGGGTCGTGGAGCAGAAATCATTTCGGAGGATATAACAGCAAGATGTACACCCGCCTCTTTGAACTTATCCTCCGCCTGAAGGCCAACTATCTGTGGCCGGCGATGTGGAACGCGCGATTCAACGAGGACGATCCGCTCAACCCCCGCTTGGCCGATGAGTATGGCGTGGTGATGGGTACCAGCCATCACGAGCCGATGATGAGGGCACACAAGGAGTACACCGTGAGGCGCGACAGCGTGGGACCGTGGAACTATGCCGTGAACAAGGACCGGCTGGACCGCTTTTTCCGCGAGGGCATACACCGCAACCGCGGGTATGAGAACATCATCACCATTGGCATGCGGGGCGATGGCGACGTGGCGATGGGTAGCGGCGACGACAGCGACAACATGCAAGTGCTGCGACAGGTGGTAGACAATCAGCGGCGCATCATCCGCGAAGAGTATGGGCAACGAGACGTTCCGCAGCTGTGGGCGATATTCACCGAGGTGCAGCGTTATTACGACGCGGGGTTCACCGTGCCCGATGATGTGACACTGCTCTTCTGTGATAACAACTGGGGATACATACGGCGCACCGGACCGCAACAGGAGCGACAACGGTCGGGAGGAATGGGACTCTACTACCACATCGACATGAACGGCGGACCGTGGAACGACCGTTGGGTCAACACCACGACCATTCCCAAACTGCGCGAGCAGCTCAATTTGGCCTATCAGACCGGTATCGACCGCATCTGGTTGATCAACGTGGGCGACCTCAAGCCCAAGGAGGTGCCCATAGACTTCATCATGCACTATGCGTGGGACCCCGCGGCGGTCAGGGCGGGCGACGAGAGGGCATGGTTGCAACGATTTGCAGCCGGCATCTTCGGACAGCAGCATGCCGCCGGGGTGGCCGACATCATCGCACGATACAGCAAGTATAACCTGTGGCGGAAGCCCGAGGTGCAGACCACCGACTATTTCAGCGTGGAGAACAACGGCGAGGCGCGCATGCTGATCGACAAGTGGGAGCAGCTTCGCAACGATGCCGAGCGGCTCAGACCGCTCATTCCCGAAAGGCTGCAAGACGCGTTCTACCAGTTGGTCTACTATCCTGCCGTGGCATCGGCAGGCGTGGCACAGCTCTATCTCTATGCCGGACTGCACAACCACTATGCCCGGCAGGGGGTGATGACCCACTATGCCGACAGCGCACGCCGCCTCTTTGAACTCGACAAGGTGCTCTCGCGCCATTATAACGACAGTCTCGCGGGGGGCAAATGGCGGGGCATGATGAGCGACAAGCACATCGGATATACCCGGTGGTCGATGCCGCCCGAGAACGTGATGCCGCCACTGCTGCCCGCAGACACCGGCAAGAGGGCAGTCCCCGGCGTGGCCGATGCCGCCCCGGCCGTGTGCTATGCGCGCGAGATCAGCATCCCGGCCTACCGCTACCTACGGCAGCAGGGCGACGGATGGATTTTCCTGCCCGACCTCGGAAGGGGCAAGGGGTGCATGGGCGCGCGCGACGTGACGAGACCGTTTGATGGCAATTGGGCTGCCTGCCCATACCTCGAGTATGAGGTGGAGACGGGCGACACCACACGGTTACAGGTGGCTTTGGGCATCTTGCCTACGCAGGATGTCAACCCCCGGCGCGGTTTGCGGGTGGCCGTGAGCGTCGACGGCGGCGAGCCGCGCGTAATCGATGCCCGCCGAGGACTGGTAGATACCTTCGATGAGTATTCTCCCAAGCATCTCAAGCTCAGCCATGCGCTCAAGCCGCTGCCCCCACACAACCGCGACCTCTATCTCACGGGAGGCGGAAAACACATGCGCAATGAGGTGTTCGACAATATCAGGTGGTTGGACGATACGTTCGACGTGGACGGCAGCAGCGGCAGGCACATCGTGAGGGTGTATCT
>DBQL01000144.1:0-2192 GCA_002305235.1 Prevotella sp. UBA1395
ATGGATCAAGAATGGGGCCAACTATACGCCCGACAACTCGGCCACATGGCCCGGCGACAAGGCACATGTCTATCGCATCGGCAAGACGGCTGAGGGCAATTATATCTGGAAATGGTGCTACTACGGCTCGGAAACCGTGCCACCCGCATACATCATCTTCAACAATGGCAACAGCGGCGTGGGTACCAACCAGACCAAAGACATGGCCTTCACCGACGGCGGATGGTACAACATAACCGCCACCGCGTCGAATCCCACATTGGGCATCGACGGTGTGGCACGCGCCACGACAACAGACGGCGCGTGGTACACACTGGCCGGAACACGCGTGGACAAACCCACGCAGAAGGGCATCTATATCACGAACGGCAAGAAGGTCATCATCAGGTAAGACCGCAAAAGCCCGACAACCACTGCCGCAGATAGCGCGCGATGAGCGTCGACCACACGATGGCGACCGATTATCCGCGATATCTGCGGCAGAATGGTATATAATATTGCTGATTTTAAGTATCTTTGCACCGTCTGAAACCTTTGAACAATGAACAAAAGCTTAAAAACTCTCTTGACACTTTGCCTGTGTCCGCTCTTGGGACACGCCCAAAAGTATGTCGGCGGAGACATCTCTCTGCTGCCCACCTACGAAGAACATGGGGTGAGATACCTTGACAAGACCGGCTCACCGGTAGAGTCTCTGCCCTACTTCGGGCAGCAGGCAGGATGGAACGCCATGCGCGTGCGACTGTTTGTCGACCCCTCGAAAGCCTCGGCCACTCATCAAGACGAGGGCGTGAGACAAGACCTCGGCTATGTGACTACCCTCTGCCAACGCATCAAGGCGGCGGGCTATGCCCTGATGCTCGACTTCCACTACTCGGACACATGGACCGATCCCGGGCAGCATGCCACGCCATCGGCATGGCAAAGCACCGACCCGGCAGTGCTCGCCGACAGTGTTTACAGCTATACCACACGAAGTCTGAACCACCTCAAGGCCAATGGCGTGGTGCCCGACTTCATACAGCCGGGCAATGAGGTGACCTTTGGCATGCTCTGGCCAACGGGAAAATGTTATCCCGACGGCTCGAACTACGGCTCGGGAACGTTTGCCAACTATGTGAGATATCTCAATGCCGGCATCCGCGCATGCAAGGAGGTGTGCCCACAAGCCAAGATCGTGGTGCATACCGAACTGGGCAGCGCGTGGAATGTCACCACCTTTTATAATACATTGGCCGCACAGGCCGACTATGATATTATCGGACTGAGCTATTACCCCGACTATCACGGCAAGCTGAGCACGCTGACCGCTGTGCTCAACACGCTCGAATCACGGCACGCCGACAAGGAAATCATGGTGGTAGAGACCGGATATGGTGCCCGGTGGCCCATCCAAGGCACCTACACTTCGGCCGTTCAGGCCGTATGGCCCAACACCGAGGCAGGGCAAAAGGCATTTACCACCGACCTCATCGACGAGTTGGGCAGGCACCCCAAGGTCACCGGACTGTTTTGGTGGATGCCCGAAGACAATGAGTTTTGGGCGGACAAGAACCCCGCGCGCGGCTCATGGTGGAACGCGTCACTCTATGTCCAGAACACGGGCATGCCGCTTGCCGCCATGTTTGAGCTGCAACGATTCATCGGCAAAGACCCCACGGGCATCGCCTCACACAGTGTATCGACTGCCACCGAAGGGAAGGCAACGGGAATTTATGACCTGAACGGACGACGGATGCCCGCCGGGGCATCGCTGCCCAAGGGCATCTACATCAGGAACGGCAAGAAGACGGCCATGCCATGAGCAACGGGCAGGCGGCCCGCAGACCACGCGGCACCCCGGCCGAAGCACCGCCGGCATGACGCGATACATGCCCGCAGCCGTGCCGGGCAACACTTGTCGCGAGGCGAGAGACCGGTGGCAAGGGTTATTCCTCGTCGGTGTCTTTCACGATTTTGGGTCCTCTCACCTTCTCGTTCTTCTTCAGTCCGCTGATAATCTGGATATTGATGCCGTCGCTCAAGCCCGTGGTTACCTTGCGACGGGTGAACGTACGGGCTTCCGCCGGACCTCCCACGATATAGACATAGGTATTGTTGCCGCTGAATTCGATGGCGCTCTCGGGCACGCAGAGTGCCTGCCTGACCTCCTTCAGCACAATCTCGGCGTTCGCGCTGTATCCCGACCGGAT
>DBQL01000144.1:2247-2933 GCA_002305235.1 Prevotella sp. UBA1395
GGCATGCCCGGCACAATGTGTCCCACCTCGGTCTCATCGATATTGCCCCTGAAGATGAGGTCACCCATATTGGCCACCGTGGCGATGGTCGTACCGTCGTTGAACGTGTTGGAAAGAATCACGGTGTTTCCCACCTTCACCGGCACGTCGAGAATCAGTCCGCTGATGGTCGACCGGATGAGCGTCGAACTGGTATTGGCATTTTGTGACGACACGCCGTCGCGCACAACCTCAAGGTTATCGTTGGCCGCGCGCACCTCTTCTTGTGCCTGTTGCAAGGCCTTGCGCTTCTGCTCGTGCTCGTCTCCCGATACCAAACCCTTGTCGTAGAGCACCTTCACACGGTCGTAGTCGATCTTCGACTGGCGCGCGTTGATCGCCGCCAGCCTCACACGCGACTGCGCGGAGCTGAGCTGATTCATGTCGGGGATGACCTTTACCTTGGCAATCACCTCGCCGGCCGATACCATTTGTCCGGCCTGCTTATAGATATCGCTGATGATTCCGGAGATCTGCGGCTTGACATTCACCTCGTTTCGCGGCTCTATCTTACCGGTGACGACGGTTGTTTTACGCAGATCCTTCACGGTAGGAACAAACTCTTCGTAGGCCACCGGCTGCGGTTGGCTCTTCTTCCAAAGGAACACGAAAGTCCCGATAAACAGCAGCAACACCAAGGCCGCTAC
>DBQL01000167.1:0-561 GCA_002305235.1 Prevotella sp. UBA1395
TGCGTGGGTTCCATCAGAAACACCTCGATCAACGCACCGGTCTCCTTACGGAAGTGCATGCGGGCCTGAATGACACGGGTGTTGTTGTAGACCAACAACGCTCCGGAGGGAAGATAATGGGGAAGATTGTAAAACACGTCATCGCTGACCGTGCCGTGATTATAAATAAGTAGTTTACTATGATCTCGCTGTTCCAACGGGAACTTTGCAATGCGCTCATCGGCAAGATCATAGTTATAATCTGCGATATGTATATGCTTTGTGTCCATAATTCGAATAATGTATGACTGTCTCGATGAATCAGAATACCGATAAGGAGGCCAATACCGCAATGGCAAGGATGCCCACGATCGCCATCATCACGATGTCGATATCTACGTTAGAGTATCCGGTGCTGGTGTATTGGGATGAGATATAATTGATTTTGGGACTGACTTTATAATAGAACTGATGAAAAACAAAATAGCTGATCATGCCCGAGGCAACACCCCAAGCCAGTCCACAGAGAATGTCGGAGGGGTAATGCAACCCGAGATACATGCGGGTCCAACAATTGATGAG
>DBQL01000167.1:660-2431 GCA_002305235.1 Prevotella sp. UBA1395
TCGGCAAGCAGAAGGCACAGCAACGAGCACCCCATCACAAGTGCTATCTGAAGCATGGTCTCGTTGTTGCGCACCACGAGATAGAATAATGCCAAGTATAAAGGAATCCATGTAAGACCGGAGGTCAGCACCACGGCTAAGCGATCGACAAAGAGTGAGTCGCTGCCGTTGAACCAAAGGAGGAGTTGTTGGTCGAAATAAATGAGTTTGTCTAAAATGTTTTCCACCCTTGTCTTGCGTTAAATCATTTCCAATTGACCGCTTGGCATCCATCCCTCACGGCCGTCAGACAGTCGAATGCCGGTCCAATGCGGTATGCTCCCGTCTGTGACTTCCACACGAGTACCCTCGTGCAAGATGAAAACATCTGCACCGTTAGATACCGGAGTCTTCTTCACATTGACCGAAGGGGCCATGATAACGGCCCCCTTCTGCTCGAGAAGGATACGTTTCTGGGTCCAAGCGAAGAGATTAGACAACCCGAAGATGAGCAGGAAGGCGAGTCCGCCGAAGAAGCCTGCCTTGCGCATGAACATCTGCGGGGCAAACAGGTAGACAAGCATGAGAATGAGTGCCAATATGATCGTGACGATGCTCAGCACCGCCCAGTTGTCGGCAGAGGTAAGGTTGACGATGCTATGATACCATGTTGTAAACACCACGTCATCTTGCGGCATAAGCTTGTCGATGGTCTTTGAACGGGCAAACTGCAGATTAAAACTGATGTCGCGGTCGCCGGGAGACAGGCGTAAAGCCCGCTCGTAAGCCAAAATGGCTTGTGAAAGACTGTCGGAACGATAGTAGGCATTGCCGAGATTATAGTAAATATCGGCAGAAACACCGATCTTGAGCAATGCCTGATAATCGATAATTGCTTGCTGATAGCTGCCTGTTTGATAGGCTTTATCAGCATCTTGCTTGGTGATCGCAAT
Organism: Prevotella sp. UBA1395; assembly: GCA_002305235.1. Taxonomy (GTDB): domain Bacteria; phylum Bacteroidota; class Bacteroidia; order Bacteroidales; family Bacteroidaceae; genus Prevotella. The sequence goes on from DBQL01000167.1 coordinate 1,593, forward strand.
GGATTGCACAGGCAAGAGAAGCAGGGTGAAAAGCAGCAAAAGCAAACTTTTCACACGGTATATGAAAGTATTTGAGTAATTGCAAATCATAATCAATGCTTCTTTTTCATTTCTCCTTCTATCTCCGTGATAGCCGTCATGGCGACCGAATAGGTCTTTTCCATGTTGCCGGCCTCATCACCCGGAGCATATCGCTCGTATTCGCACTCGTCAAGAGCGGTGATAAACCGGTCGATATGGGTTTCGGCTACCTGCCGAGAGGCAAAAGATTCGGTGATATTGTCGCGCGACAACTGCTCCACGGGCATGTTGAGCCTATAACCTGCATAATCCCACAACGCCCGTAACACCTCATCATAAAAGGCGTCGCTCTTGCCCTGACTCATCAGTTGATGAGCTTTCTTCAGACGTTTGCGTGCAATCTTGTCGGCCTTTTTGCCGCGCATCTTGATGATATCGGCATTGTCGAGGGCACGCTTGCGGAAAAGTACAAGCAAGATGATAAAGGTCAGCAACGGCAACAACAAGCAAATCCAATAGGCAAGACTTCCAAAGAAGAATCCCTGCTCAATGTTATGAAGCTTGGTGGCACCCAATTTGAGACCCCTGATGTCATTATCCTTGGGCGATTCGTAGCTGGTGCTCACGTTCTTTCCGTCTCCCTTATCTACGGTAAGGGCGAAAGGCTTGGTCCTGATGGTCTTGTAACTGTCGGTCTGAACATCAAAATAGGTGAACTCTACGGCCGGAACGGTGTATTTTCCCTCAGAGCGGGGCACAAAAAGAATATCATAAACCATGTTGCCCTCAACACCATTGGCGGTCAACTTGGTTTTATC
>DBQL01000167.1:2602-9465 GCA_002305235.1 Prevotella sp. UBA1395
TTGACCTCCACATAGCCCGAACCGCCATTGAAGAAAGCCTCAAATGGGTCTACCGATCGGTTCTGCTGAACCACAACTCCCTTAAAAGTGATGCTCGGAACCTGCAGGTTTCCTGTCTTCTGCGGATACATGACATACTGACTCCACACCACGGCACGGTAGGGTTCGCCATTGACCCGCTCTATCTTGAAGCTCTTTTGCTGTGGCAGTTTCACCTCTTGGGTATGAAAACCGGTAAGGTCGGGCATCTTGATCTCCAGCTGTGTGAGATCCACCAAGGTATAAACCTTATAGGTAAGCAATACAGGTTCCTGTTCGTAAACACGCTTCTTGCTTGCCGATACCTTGATGAACAAGTCTTTACCCGATATGCGCGAACCGGCCGCCCGCATCTGAACGGCATCCGACTCATCCTGATGCATCTTCGGAGCACCGCTGTTAGACACATGGCCGGAGACAGTAATCCTCACGCTTCGAGACGAAACGGTACGACCGTTAACCTTGGCATGCGCGGCGGGAATGGTGTAAGTGCCCTCCTTCTCGGCATAGAGGGTATAGGTAAAAGTGATGGATGACGAACTGCTCGTGTGCCCATTCACCATCTGATAGCTTGATTGCTGGGAAGTATAGGGGCCGGCAATGACCTCAAGCCCGGCCGGAATGTTACCCGCCCGGAAATCATCCACGTCCTGAGTGTTGATGGTATAGGACAGCCGGAAATTCTCACCGGCCGACACTTTGGATGGTGCCTGAACGGAGATCTGGGCTTCTATGGGGTTGATGCCAAACCATATACAGCTCCATAAGAGAACAATATGTATGAGATAACGTGTCATTGTCTGATAAATTACCATTCCTTTTGCAGTCTGCGACGTTGTGGCTGTTGCTGTTGTTGCTTCAAACGCTGCTGCGTAGCCTTTTCTTCTTGGATAGCATAATTCAGCAGTTGCTCAGCGTTTTCCTTGCTCATCTGGTCCTTGGGCTGTTGCTGCTGCTTGGAATCCTGCTTGTTCTTATCTTGATTTTGCTCTTTCTGCTCCTTGTTGTCTTTCTTGTTCTTATCTTGCTTGTTATTCTTGCCTCCACCGTTCTGCTTTTGCTTCTTCGCCAACCGCATGCAAAGGGCGAGGTTATAACGGGTCTCGTCGTCCGTGGGATTATGCCGGAGGCTTTCCTTGTAGGCCTCAATCGCCTCACCATACATTTGGTGTTTCTGACAGATTACACCGATATTGTGATAGCTCATCGATTTCCGTTTGGCTGCCGTCTCATTCTTCCCGGCCTGCTGCAACTGCACGATGGCAGCGGAATCCTTCTGTTGCATGAGCAAGGCACAGCCCAGATTATACATGGCTTGGGTGTTGCGCGAGTTCTTGTTCAATGCCTTGCGGTATTCAACCTCTGCCTTGGCGTAGTTCTGTTCCTGATAATACCGATTACCGTTGCGAATGAACCGGCGATCGGATTGAGCCGAAACAGACAGGCACCACACCATGCCCATCATGATCATCCATATATATCTTGACATTTTCATGACTTCTTTCATTTCTTCTTAAACAGTTTCAGCCGTTTCATCACAGGATTGCGAGCCTCCCTGACGCATATCTCAGCGATGAGAATCAGTATGGCAAGCAATCCGAATGCTTGGAATTGCTCATTGTACTCGCTGTAAATCACAGATGATGTCTCACCCTTTTGCAATTTGATCAGGTTGTCATTCAACTCTTCCTGCGCATCCGAGGTGTTGTCCACATGTATATATGTACCGCTCCCGGCCTTGGCCACGTCGCGACACATCTGCTCATTCAAGGCAGACATCACCGTCTGTCCCGANNGCCTATTCCGAGGATGAACACATTGATTCCCCTCTTCTTGGCCTCACGGGCCGCCTCCAAAGCACCACCCTCATGGTCTTCGCCATCGGTAATGACGATAATCGCCCGACCCACATTCTCTTGCTGGGTAAAGCTGTGCATCGCCACGTCGATGGCTCGCCCGATATTCGTTCCCTGCGTGGCGATGAGCGAAGGATCTGTGTTTTGCAGGAACATCTTGGCAGAGACATAATCGCTGGTGATAGGCAACTGCACGAAAGCATCACCGGCAAAGACCACCAATCCTATCTTATCGTTGGTGAAATGCTCCGTAAGATTCTCGACAAGCATCTTGCTCTTGTCCAATCTGCTGGGCTGCACGTCCTCGGCTTTCATCGAGTTGGAGATGTCAATACATATAATTGCCTCTATGCCGTTGCGCTTCTCGTGCGAAATGCCGGTACCCATCTGGGGACGGGCCAGCATGAGTATCAACACCGCCAAGGCCCCTGACAGCAGCCAAAACTTCAAAAGCGGACGGAATCGGGACACATCGGGCATGAGATCCCTAAGCAGCGTGGGGTCGCCAAACTTCTTCAAGCGCTTGGCCTGACGCCGACTCACCACCCATCGAACAATCATCAAGAGTGGTATCAGCAGCAAAAGCCAAAGGTATATGGGTGTTTCAAATCTCAGCATATCCATTTATTTTCTTCAGATTCGACCATCGTCAACAGTCCTTTTCTTAGGGTAGTCGTCTCAATACGGTGTTCCTGAGCAACAGTTCCAACAGCAGACACAGCACAGCAACGATGACAAACGGCTGAAAAGCCTCATAACGCTTGGAGAATTTGGTGACATTCATCTTGGTTTTCTCCAATTGGTCAATATCGTGATAAATCTGTTTCAACTCCCGATTGTTCGTTGCCCGGTAGAAATTGCCCTCTGTGATTGAGGAAATCTCGCTCAGTGTGCGAGTATCTATCTCCACAGGCATGTTCACATATTGCACTCCTCCGGCCACGGGCATGGGGTATGGGGCCACCTTGTTGGTGCCTACACCGATGGTATAAACCCGTATTCCCAGCGAGCTGGCAATCTGCGCAGCGGTCAACGGAGAAATGTCGCCCATATTGTTGCTGCCGTCTGTGAGCAGAATCACCACCTTGCTCTTGGCTTTCGACCCTTTGAGACGCGACACTGCGTTGGCCAATCCCATTCCCACGGCTGTTCCGTCTTGTATCAATCCGCGTGCGGCGATGTCTGTTCGGACATTCTGCAGCAGGTTGAGCAGCGAGGCATGGTCGGTCGTCAAGGGGCATTGCGTGAAAGATTCTCCGGCAAATATCGTCAGTCCGATGTTGTCATTGGGGCGTCCGGAGATAAACTCCGACGCCACTTCCTTGGCAGCCTCAATGCGATTTGGCTTCAGATCCTCGGCAAGCATCGACGTAGACACGTCCATCGCCAGCATGATATCGATACCCTCCACCTGCTTGTCAGACCATGAGTTGTGTGTCTGCGGTCGGGCCAGCGCCACAACGGTCATCACAAATGCCATGCAACGAAGGAGCATCGGCAGCGACATCAGCCTCACACGCCAGCTCTTCGACGCGTTCAGGTAAGCGTATGTATCGCTCATTCGCATCGTCGGCTCACTGCGCTTACGGTATAGGAAATACCACAACACGTAAGGAATGAGCAGTAACAACAGCAGGAAATATTCTTTATTCGCAAATTCCATGTCCAAAATTAGCATTTATTTCGCTTGTGGCATCACCTCACTACACCGTCAGCAAGTACACATTATATATAATATAAGCCAACAGTGCCGCCACCGTGACACCGATAACCCACAGCAAACTCTTGATGGTGATGCGGTTATGCTGCACCCGTTTGTCGGTCTCCGTCAGTTGGGGAATGATCTTCTCCTCTGTGGGCTGCCCCTCTATCTTGGTTTCATCGATGAAGTTCACGGCATTCACGAGGTTCAGGTCGTTCTCATTGATAAGCGTGGAATACTTCGCAAACTTCACCAAATCGGCCGTGACAAACAGTTCCGACAGCTCGTTCAGCATCTTTTGGTCGCCCGAAGCCTTCAGGCGGTCTATGATTTCGCCCGAGGTCATCTCCTTGGCATTGAAGCCGAAGCGTTCTTGGATATACTGCCTTAGAGTGTCGGTGAGCAGCGTGTAATAGGTTTTCTGGTCCTCGCTCACCTGCAAATGCTCCGACTTGATCTTGTCGATGGCATTCAATGCGCGCTGATGGGCGGGCACACGCTTCACGATTTTGATACGGGTGATAATGGGCTTGTTCTCCCGCAAACGCACAACAAGGTAGAAACCGAGCGGCACAAGCAGTACGATTACTATCGACAGGTAGAAGAAGCTGCTCCATTCCGACCACCGGAAAGGATTGTTTTGCACCTCCTTGGGTGGGAAAAACTGGTTGGGATGCAGGGTGTCCACATCCACCGTGATCACCTTGAGCGCAGATGTCCCGCCCTTATAGGTCTTGCCATTGACCTTCACCGGCAATGCGGGGATGGCGTAGAGTTTCTCGTCAAACGACGTAATGGTATATTCCCTGATGACCTTCACCAATCCATTGTCGGCATCGGTCGTGTCGCTATCGGCCACGCTGATCACCTCCACGCCGGGCACCACATACTGCGACTTGCGCAGAGTGGGCCATTGCAGGCGTGCATTCTTGGGCATCGTCACGCCCAATCGCAGATGAGCCTGCTGCCCGATGTAAATGCCCACAGAGTCGATGGTCTGTTCCACCGACACCTGTGCCTGCGCCGAGCTTATGCTCATCACAAGCAGGCAAGTCAATATGTTGCGAATTATACTGTTCATTCTTGGTCTGTCTTAATGGCGACACCCACCGCTCAAGCTCTCTGCTTGAAGAGCATCATCAACGACTTGGTGAAGTCTTCGTTGGTCGCTACCGCCGTCCAGTCTACCTTACTCTTCGAAAAAGTATGCTTCAAAGCCTCCTCACGATCGAGCCAATAGCGGGTGTGCGCCCTGCGCAACTTGGCGCTTGAGGTATCGATATACATCTCATGCCCCGTCTCGGCATCATGAACCTTCATCAGTCCCACGTCGGGCAAGACCTTGGCGCGAGGGTCATACACCTGAATGGCTATCAGGTCATGTTTGCGATTGGCAATCTCTATTTCTTTTGAGAAATCCTTTCGGTCGTAGAAATCACTGATGACAAACGAGGTGCACCGCCGTTTCATCACCTGTGTGAGATAGGCTGTGGCCATACCCACATCCGTCTTGTTGCTCTCGGGCTTGAAATCCAGCATCTCCCGAATGATATACAGNNTTGTTCTGGATGGCAGAAAACGCGATGGTCGCGGCAATCTCGGTGGCCATATCGCGCTTGCTCTGGCGCGATGTGCCAAAGTCGAGCGAACCCGATACGTCGATTAGCAGCATCACGGTCAGCTCGCGTTCCTCCTCGAAGACCTTGACAAAGGGCCGATGGAAACGTGCGGTCACGTTCCAATCGATGTCACGAACGTCATCGCCAAACTGATACTCCCTGACCTCCGAGAAGGCCATGCCCCTGCCTTTGAAGGCAGAATGGTATTGTCCGGCGAAGATATTCTGACTCAACCCGCGGGTCTTGATCTCTATCTTCCTTACTTTTTTTAATATATCGCTCGTATCCATTGAATGAATGGTGAATGTGGAATGGAGAACGGTGGGGATGGAATATGGAACAAGGGGGTGAGGATTAGACTGTGCGAGTGATGGTGCGGATAACCTCTCCCGTCTCACCATGTTCCTGATTCCTCGTTTCTGATTCCTGACTCCTAACTCATTTAGGGCACCTCGATCTTGTTCACGATCTTGCTCACAATCTCTTCGCTCGTCACATTGGTCGCCTCAGCCTCATAACTCAGTCCGATGCGATGACGCAACACGTCATGGGCAATGGCGCGCACATCCTCGGGCACCACATATCCACGGTGCTTGATAAAGGCGTAAGCCCTCGATGCCTTGGCCAGACTGATGCTGGCGCGCGGACTTCCGCCGTAGGTGATGAGGTCTTTCAGTTCAGGCAGCCCGTAACGGTCGGGATAACGGGAGGCAAAAACAATATCGGCGATATAGCGTTCTATCTTCTCATCGATATAAACCTGCCCCACCACCTCACGGGCCTTGATAATCTCCGCACCCGAAGTGACCGGTGTCACAACCGGCATCTCACCTTGGAGATTCTCGCGGATAATGAGCTTTTCCTCTTCTATCGTGGGATAGTCGATCAGCACCTTCAACATGAAACGGTCTACCTGAGCCTCCGGGAGCTGATAGGTTCCCTCTTGCTCGATGGGGTTCTGTGTGGCCATCACAAGGAAAGGGGTAGGCAGGGCGAACGTGTTGTCGCCTATTGTCACCTGATGTTCCTGCATGGCCTCGAGCAATGCGCTCTGCACTTTGGCCGGGGCGCGGTTGATCTCGTCTGCCAAAACGAAGTTGGCAAACACCGGACCCTTCTTCACCAAGAACCCGTCTTCCTTCTGCGAGTAGACCATCGTACCCACAACATCGGCCGGAAGAAGGTCGGGCGTAAACTGTATACGGCTGAAATCGGCATCGACAAGCTGCGCCAACGTCTTGATGGCCAATGTCTTTGCCAATCCCGGCACACCTTCCAACAAGATATGCCCGTCACTGAGAAGAGAGATGAGCAACATGTCCACCAAATGTTTCTGACCCACAATGACGCGATTCATGCCTGTCACTAAGTTGGTCACAAAACTGCTTTGCTGCTCAATTCTCACATTAAGTTCTCTGATGTCTATCGATTCTGCCATAATGTCCTACTTTTTCTGAAGTTTCAATATTAGTCGCAAAAGTACAACATTATCCTTAGAGCAGCGAACCTTGGTAACTAAATTATATTAATTTAGCGGCTCACTCACGGATATTTAAGAAACTTTATTGCCTCTTGCCCGCCCCCTCTCCCCGAGAGAATGAAGGGCACCCCACACTTCTTGCTGCCCGGGAATCGACAAAGCAGACC
>DBQL01000167.1:9509-10188 GCA_002305235.1 Prevotella sp. UBA1395
CACCCCGTCATAGTTCTTGCTGATGTCGCTGATGGTGCCGAGGGTGGCGTTGCCACTCAGGGCCGAGAGTGTCTGGATGAGGCTCAAGAGCTTCTTCGACTCGAACAGCACACTGATACCGCTGCCGTTGCGCGTCACATAGCCGTTCAGGCTGAGTAGCAACCCCCTGAGCGTTACGCTGCCGGTCTGCGCGTCATAGGTGTAATTGCCATTGAAACTCTTACCGCCAATCTTCGAAGCAAACGTGCCGTCCTCATTGAAAGTGATATAGGTGTTGGAAGCCTTCAAGCCCAATTTGGCATATTCAGACTCCAGTTTCTGTTCGATCTGCGTGGCCACCACCTCGCCACCGGCCTTTGCCAAGGCACTGCCGGAGGTGAACGCACAGCCCGGACCGTCGTATTTCCACGTGCCGTAAAGCTGGTTTTGAGAGAGCTTGTCGAGTCCGATCACGCTGCCCAACACATTGCCGATGGCCTCGCCATTGGTCATTGCGCCCAACACGTCGCCCAACACATTGCCCGTACNNCGTGGTACCCGTACCACCGAGTACTTTCGACCCTAAGCCGCCACACCCGACGGTCATCAGGCACAGCATGCCGGCAACTGCAAAAGTAAGTTTTTTCATTATTCGTTATTGTTAAGTGTTATCTTTTCTGTTATCTGTCGGTTATCCTCA
>DBQL01000167.1:10200-13054 GCA_002305235.1 Prevotella sp. UBA1395
AGGTCGATGCCTTGACGCTTGAGTGCCGACTGCGCCACACGCTCGTACATCACGCCCAAGTCGGCAAAATGTACCACGGCATTCATCGCCGCATGCTTCACGCCCGCGGTGCCCGACTGCATGGCCGTCACGGCTTGGTCGAGAAATTCGTGTATGCCACGCTCGTTAGGCTCCTGCCCTTTCATGAACAAGCGGCTCAGAATGTCATACGCGCAGATCTGGTACACGTCTTCCTCGCGCGCCATCCACCGGTAAGCGATGAGCGGGGCATAGTCTGCATACTGATAAAGATTGAACGCCTGCATCTCCGCCATCTCTTGCGACCGGGTCTGCTCCATCCATATCTCGGCTATCTCCACCGGCATACGGTCGGCCGGCATCACCATCGTGGCAAGAATCTTGCACTCGCGGATATCCTCCTTCCACAGTTCGATGGCCAAGTCATAGTCCTTGCCTATCTCGCGTGCCGACTCCTTCAGTCGGGTGAAAGGCACTCCCCAGTTGAGGTGATAGTCCAATCCCTTGTCACGCATCGACTGCGCCGCCGCGCCGTTCATCATCAAGCGGAAGCCCTGCTTGATGGCCTTGAGTCTCTCTCGGGTCTCTTCTGTCATGATTTTTACATTATAATGTTGCATACTCCGCACTGTATCGCAGCATCTGCTGCGCGTAGCTCTCGGTATAATCCACTGCCACATCCACGATCTCTCCGTCGTCGTCGCGCACGAGGCTCATCTTCGGATTGATGAATCCCTTATAGGGTGCGAGGTCCAGCCGTGCGTATCGCTCGAGCACCTCGGCATGCAACACGGGGTCTACCTGTACGGCATAGCGTTCCACCAGTTGCCGGGCAGCCTCATGGTCGCCCTCGCTCTTGATGCGCTGCACCTCGGCAAGCAATCGGGCAAACAGTCCGCGCAATGCCGCGTAGTCGTTCACTTGGACGTAGGTCTTACCGTCTCGTTTAATCATCTCCACGGCGCCATGCCCGTTTTCCAATGCCCAGCGGGCGATGAGTGCTCTGTTACGCATGTGCGACTCCTCGATTTGTTGTCCGGGCTTGATACGCACGAGCTGCGTCATCAGGCCGTTCATCATGAAGTGGTAATACTGACTCTTGTACGCCTCGGCATCGGGCACGAGGCCCAGCTCCACGAGTTTGGGGTCGGCAAGATAGTAGAGTCCGAAGAGGTCGGCCCTCGCCTCCTCGTTGGTGCTGCCGTATGCCTTCAGCGCGTCGGGGTCGGTGCCGGGCAACAGCTGTCCGCTGCCATGTCCGAGACACTCGTGCAGGTCGGTGTGCAGGTCGTCGCACAGGTCGCCATAGCGGTCGATGAGCCGGCGGGTGGCATCGTCTACGACAAACTCCTCGTCAAACCCGCTGCCGCGTGCCGCTTTCTTATAGGCATCGGTGAGATTTCCGATGGTCACGCTCTTAGACCCATACCGCGCCCTTATCCAGTCGGCATTGGGCAGGTTGATGCCTATGGCCGATGCCGGATACTCGTCGCCGCCAAGCATGGCCGCGCAGATCACGTTGGCCGTGACGCCCGTCACGCGGGGCTTGCGAAAGCGAGCGTCCACCGGCGAGTGGTCTTCGAACCACTGGGCATTGCGCGAGATTGTCTGCGTGCGGCGCGTAGCCTCGAGGTCTTTGTATTCCACGAGCCCCTCCCACGAGCCTTTCAGTCCCAGCGGGTCGCCATAGACCTCGATGAACCCGTTGATGAAGTCGACCTGTCCCTGCTCCTCACGCAGCCACTCGATGGAGTATGCGTCGAAAAGCCGGAGGTCGCCCGACTCATAATAGGCCACCAACAGGTCAATCACCCGCCGTTGATGGTCGTTCTCGGCCACCTCGCGGGCCTTGCCGAGCCATTCCACAATACGGCCGAGGGCCTTGCCATAGAGGCCGCCCACCTTGTAGGTCAGCTCGTGCAGACGGCCGTCGGCCTTGACCACCTTGGAGTTTAGGCCGAACGAGGGCTGTCCCTCGCCGTCGTGGCCGGCCTTCTGCCGGGCATAAAACTCCTCCACCTCGCCCTGCGTCACACCCTCGTAATAGTTGCATGCCGAGGTCATGACCAAGTCGTCGCCGTCGGCCTGATTCACCCGCTTGGGCTGTACCGAGGGGTCGAAGATTACCGGACCGATCTCATCCAGCACCGACTTCCACGAGGCATGCCCCTTGGGCACCGTGCCGGCGGGCAGCGACAGCACGGCGCGGCGCAGCCATTGCTCCGAAAATCCGGGTACGAATTTCTCGCAACCATAGTGATGATAAATGCCGTTGGAGAACCACAGGCGCTTGAGATACACCGTCATGGCCCGATAATCGGCATCCTCGCGGTCGCCCGGGAAACCGGTATAGACCGCCTCGAGGGTCTTGCGGATGAGGATGTTGTACTTGCCAAACTGGTCTGTAACGATGTCTCGGCCGGCAAGCGTGGCTTCGGCAAGGTAATAAATGTATTTCTTCTGTTGGAGAGTGAGCCGCTCAAAGCCGTCGAGCCTGTATCTGAGCATTTGGATATCGGCGAACCGCTCATCGGAATAGACAAAATTTTCTGCGTTCATAATCTTGCATCGCGCCAATTTTTGATGGCAGCAACTGCAAAGTTATGGTTTTATTTTCATACCGTGAACATTTTCTGCCATGAACCATCGGAATGATTACATTTTTTAAGCTATTGCAATGGGCCGATGCCTCTTGCCACATCACGACGGCCCGGCGGCATCAATGCCGACTGCCGAGCCTGCCATTTGTCGTGATTATTCATCGTTATTAACCGCATGGCGACCTCATCGTGCCATCGCCAAAAGCGCATGAAAAACCCCGAACGGCCTTTTCGGC
>DBQL01000167.1:13061-14140 GCA_002305235.1 Prevotella sp. UBA1395
GCGATAAGATAGTGACGGCCTTGCGTTTAGATAGTAATCGCGACGCGATTACTATCTAAACGCAAGGCCGTCGTTTGTCAAGAAAACACAAGATGCTGATTATCAACATCTCTCAAATTGCATATTTTACCCCAAAAACGACCTCCGAGGGCCCGGGGCACGCAACGGGAAGGCAAAAAAAAGCGAGTTGTAAAGTTAATTGGCAAATATTTCTCTGCCTCTCTCCGCCTATCGGGCCACCATCCGCAGGGCCTCGACAGGACGATTGGTGGTGATGAAATCGACCCCCATGCGCACATAGCGCTCCATGTCGCGCGGGGCATTGACGGTCCATACATTCACCGACAGGCCCAGCTGTCGGCACTCCCCGACCCACTCCGGGTGGGCGTCGATGACCGACCACCGATAGTCTATGCCCGTGAGACCCATGTCTTTGACCTCGCGCGGCGTGAGGTCGCCGTTGAGATAAGCCACTTCGGCGCGTGGCGCGAGGGCCCGGAGGCGCCGGCAGACATATCGGCTGAAAGAGATATAGTCTACCCGGTCTTCCATCTTGGCAGCCCTGACAGCCTCCAACACCTTGCGCACGCACCGATCTTCGGCCTGCGACGTGAGATGCTCCTTGATCTCGAGAACCAGCCGGCAACGCGTCTTACGGCCCCGTTTGAGATATTGCTCCAACGTGGGTATGCGCTCGCCGTTGGCCAGTCTCACCTTTCTGAGCGACCGATAGGCAGCATGCTCGATGCGCAGGGTGTCACGGCCGCCATCGGTCACGACACAATCGTCGTGGAAGACCACCACCCTGCCGTCGCGGGTAATATGTACGTCGAACTCCGACCCATAGGCACCGATGCGGTCGGAGGCCTCCAACGAGGCGAGAGAGTTTTCTGCGCCGCCCGCGTAATCCCAGTAGCCGCGGTGGGCGATGATGCGTGTCTGGGCCGAAACGACCGTCCACGACACGAGCAGGAATGCCAGAAGCATGTATCGTCTGATGTTCATAAGCTTAAAATCCTAATGATGTTGTCTGTGGCAATGGGTCATTCGGGCAAGAGCTGCCTTACCTTGAAGTCGTC
>DBQL01000167.1:14228-15530 GCA_002305235.1 Prevotella sp. UBA1395
CTCGTTGTTGGCGGAGTTGGGATAGACGGTCACCGACATGGCCTTGGAGGGATAGACTTGGTCGCCAACGACAAAATCGGTTACCTCGCCCACCAATGTCCCGTCGCCAATCACCACCGCATGGAGCACACCATCGTCTTTCGCACCGCCCTTGGAAACATAGCCGATGGCCTTGAACGACACCCGGATATCCTGACGGCCGGCGATGGAGGCGAGCGGCGGCAACAACAGGTCGCCGGCATAGTTGGTCTTGCCCAACTTCACATAGCCCTGCCCTCCGTAGAGTGCCTCGCCCATCGTGGTCCAGCCATACGACTTTTCCTCATCGCTCCACTTGCTGAAATTCACCTCGGGATAGTTGTAATAGTAGTCTGTGATACCCTCTCTCAGCCAGTCGAAACGCTCGTTCAGGTAGATGCCCGCATCGGCTTGGGTGATGGTGGTGGACGACATGCGGTCGGCATACTGCCCCGTTCCGCGACAGACGAGCGTCACGCTGCGGGTGTCATCGGCATTGGGTTGAAGCCCGACATACACCGTGTCGTGACCGCAAGAGTCGATGGCTGCCCAGCCGTTGTTCTCGGAGAGCGATGCCGTCCAGTCTATGTTGTGTCTCACCGGCACCTTCAACACGCCGCCCGCAGCCAGTGCCTTGTAGCCCTCGGCGGCATTGGCGATGGCCACCGTGGGTATGTCGGCAGCCTGATGCAAAGTGATGGTCTTGGCGCGCGGCGTGCCGTCGACAATGAATGTCAGTTGGGCCGTGCGGTCGGTGAAGTCTGTGTTGCGCGCCACATAATAGCGAAAGATACCGTCATCGCGCCCCTCCTCGGCAAAAAGTCCCACCCACCGGGCATCGTCGGCACGTCCGAGGGTCACCGTCCACGGCCGGTTGGAACGGATGGTGAGCGTCGAGAGCTTACTCTTGGAGATGCCCGCGGCCGGAATCTCCACGTTGTCAGGCTCGTTCTCAATGGTGAAATAGGCGGCGGCCGACTCGTCATCGCTGCACGAGGCGGCGGCCATGAGGGTCAGAACACTGACCGGAATGATATGCTTGAAGTTCATATTGTCGTGAGATTAAGGGTTGATTGCTTTCTTGCTCCACCACAGTGGGGTCTTCATGTCGTTGGCACCGCCCATGCGTTGCAGGGCCTCGGCCGCATGGTCGCCGTTGGTGGCCATCGTGGTGTTGGGATAGGCAAAGCGCGTGGGCAGCACAAAATCGTTGTACACACAGCCGTTTCCAACCTTCAGGCGGGGGTATCCGGTGCGCCGATACTCTGCCCAGCCCTCCATTCC
>DBQL01000167.1:15649-16019 GCA_002305235.1 Prevotella sp. UBA1395
CGCGCTCCCCGCCCCCGATCAGGCCTCGCAGGGCAGCCTCGGCAAGAATAAACCTCACCTCGGCGACATCCATCAGCCACTCGTCGCTGTTGCCGCGGCAGAGCGTGGAATAGTTCAGCCACGACGCGCCACGGTCGCCACGGCTCGTCTCTTCGCCCACCTCGGCACCGGCGATGGTGCCCTTCCAGTAGGTATAACCCTTGCAATAGTTGCCGAAAATTTTCAGACGGGGGTCGGCATAGAGGTCGGTCTGTGTGCCCGAGGGGTCCTTGACGACGGTCAACCCAATGAACTGCTCGGTGAGCTTGCGTCCTGCCGAGGTGAATTCAGACTCGGTATAGGTGGTCGGAACAAACTCGGCGATGTAGGG
>DBQL01000235.1 GCA_002305235.1 Prevotella sp. UBA1395
AAAACCAAACAACATGAAAACAATGATGGCCACACTGCTGGCCCTTACCATGAATGCGGGCATCGCCGCCGCTCAGGATGATGCCCCCCGACTCACCATTCAACCCAAGATCGGCATGGCCGTGTCTACGCTCACGGGCAACGGACTGAAATATGACGGCAAATGGAAAGTGGGTCCCGCTGCCGGCGTGGAACTGGAATGGGCGTTCAACAACATGCAGTCGCTCGTCGTGGGATTAGACTATCGCTCGGTGGGTTGCAACTTCGACTTGGTGACCGGCAGTTCTGACGACATGGCATTCAAATCTACCACGACCTTAGACAAATTCACCCTGCAATACCTCGCGCTGCCGGTGACCTATAAGGTGCAGCTCGTACCCCGCCTGTCGCTGCGCTTGGGCGTGGAGGTGGCCGGCCTGCTCTCGGCCCGCGCCAAGGGCCATACGGAGGGCAGGATGGCCGCCTCGCTCCATCCCGACGGCACATACAGCCCTGACGACGACGTGACCAAGTATCAATGGACCGACTTCAAGGTCAAGTCGTCGGAAGGCATCGGCGATAAATTCCGCAACTTCACGCTCTACATCCCCATCGGACTGTCATACGAATATCGCCGGTTCGTGGCCTCGGCCACCTATCATTGGGAGGTGCGCAGCGCGTCGTACTCGCCCTATCAGGCCGGCGGCGTGGCGCTCGACGACGGTTATAAGATCCACAACCAGATCATAGACCTCACCATAGGCTACCGCATCAAGTTGCGCTGAGCCAGTAGGCACGCCGCGCATACCGTGCCATCGCACACAAAACATCCGGCCCCGCATATCGCATGCGAGGCCGGATGTTTTGCGTTTCGGTAATGGGGCGTAGGGCGGCCGCCCCTTGCGGCCGGAGCCGCGGGGGTTCACGCCGCGCGAGGTCGCTGCCGATGGACGGACAAGTCCACGGCCGACACGACAACATGGCGACGGCCGACGGGCGACAACGGGCACCTCTCAAGTCGCGTCATAACAATATCTTGCGACCCTTCTTCAGATACACGCCGTGGCGTGGCGTGGCTATGCGCATGCCCTGCATATTATAATAGGTGTCGCGGGCATGGTCATCGGCCTCTGCCGAGGCGATGCCCGTGACCGCCGCATTGACATCTGCCACAAAATTGATACCGTCGATATACGACGTGCCGGTGGTGGAGGTCAGACCGAAGATGGTCCGGCCCAAGCAAATATCGGTGTCGGCCGTGGCCGAGATGTTGGTGGCGATGCCGCTGCGCGTCATGTCCCACGCGATGACCTGATAGTCGAGGCCGTTCATCGAGACCGTCTTGGCCACGGTGGGCTGCACCTGCGTGCCCTTGTTGCTGCCATTGAGCCACCACAGGTAGGAGGCCCCGGCGGCAAGACTGAGGTTGCGGCCCATGACCATAAGGTATTTCTGCGATGGCGTGATATAATAGTCGAGATTGTTATAGTCGAGCATCAGGCACACGTTGTTGGCTCCCGCCCGGTTCACGGTGATGACATTCGACACGGCATCATACTTGATATTGTCTGCCGCGAGGCGTGCCCCGTCGCCGGTAATCCAGTTGTGGGCCATGAACCGATATTTGTTGTCGGTATATCCGCGCATGAGCCTGAGATAATAGATGCCCGGGCAGAGGGTGGCGGCCGATGCCGTGAGCCTCACGACAAACTTCGATTTGGCACGTCCCTGTGCGTCGACGGCAAGCGAGGCGGGAATAGGATACTCCACGTTGTAGAAGCCGCCGACCGACCCTTTGACCGTCTTGGGGATGGTGATGTCGGCAATCTTCACGCCGTCGACCGTGAGGGTGCCCATGCGCCCGGCATCGGCGGTGGTGAATCGGCAGAGAATCGAGAGGCTGTCTTTCACGCCGCCGGGGTTGAAGAGCGAATACTGGATATAGCCGTTGGCCTTGGCGTCGCGATAGGTCTCGTCCATATAGCTGCCCGTGGAGGAGTCTAAGCTGTAACTATACTCGTGCCCGGCCTCGCTCTGCTGCTCGCCCGTGGCCACGAAATCGATGGTGCGGTCGGCGAGAAGTTTGCCGGCCTGCTCGCTGAGTGCCATGTCAGAGGCAGCGTAATTCTCTGCCGTCTGCCCGTACCAGTAGACCATATACCGGGCATGGTGAATCTCATGGAAAGGCATGAGCGTGAGCGTAGACCACGCATAGTCGGGCGCGTCGGCACGCGAAGCGTCGATGGTGAACCGCAGTTTGGACAGGTCGGCAACCTTGACACGGCTCAACATCTCGTCACGCGGCCCGATAAGCAGCGGCGCGGTGGTGAGGGGCTTGCTTGTTCCCACTGCCCCCGGGGAATGGTCCATGCGCCCGGAGCCGGCATACTCGTTGCGCAGCGTCTCGGTCTTGAGACCGGTGGTGTCGGCATCGGCGGCATCCAAGGCCGTGGTGCGCGCGCCGAGCAACACCGGACCATACTCAAAGGCGATATAGTCGGTATAGTTGGGGCAGTCGGCGGTGCGCAGGGCCATCGGCAATTTCACGGTGATCACGTCGCCCGCAGACCACCGGCGGTTGAGCTTCACGTATCCGGCCTGCCCGGGGGTCACGTCGATGGTCTGCCGTTGGCCGTTCACGCTGACGGCATAGTCGGCCGTGGCCCACCACGGATGGCGGATGGCGATGGTGTAGCTGCCGTCGCGTCCCACGGTGATCTTGGTTTGCTGCTCGTAGGGATAGCCCGTCTCTTGGGTGAGCGCGAAGTCGGCATTGTCGAGCCGGCTGGCCATGAACAGGTTCACATAGACCGTCTCGGCACCGTCGTGGGTATAGATGAAGTGTCCGTACTTGCTATGGTTTTCCATGCCTGTGCCCACACAGCACCACATGCCTTGGTTCACTTGCGAGTAGATGCGATAGCCTTGTGGTCGCAAGGTGGTGAAATAGACATAGCCCCCGGTCGTGGGGTCTTGGGTGGAAAGGATGTGGTTGAGCATGGTGTACTCGTAGAAGTCGGCATAACGCGCGTCGTGAGTCTTGTCGCTGAGCATCTCGGAGAGCTTCAACATGTTGTTGGAGTTGCAGCTTTCGGGTCCGTCGGGATAGTCGATATACCGGTTGCTGTTACCCACCGAGAGGAAATGCTCGTTCACGCTGTTGCCTCCGATACAGGTGGTGCGGTTGTGGGCCACGTCGTTCCAGAAGTTGTCGGCCGCGAGAGTATATCTCGTTGCGGCGGCGTCGTTCTCGGCCACACGCTCAAAGCCGATATACTTGGGCACTTGGGTGTTGGCGTGCCTGTTGTCCAAGAAGGTGGTGTTGAGCGTCTGCATGCCGTCGACCATCGTCTGATGACTGTACTTGCGCGCGGCGTCGAGATATTTTTTATCGCCGAAGAGCGAGTAGGCATCGGCCATACTCTCGTTCATTCCGCCATGCTCGGTGTTGAGCACGTCTTGCATGGCGCTGTCGGAGAGCTTGCCCACCACGTTCACGCTCCAGTCGGCCAGTTTGCGAAACAGTTCTTTGGCCACCCCGCTGCCGGCATAGAGATAGGCGTCTCGCAGGCCGGCCAGCACCTTGTGCTGACAGTAGAACGGCACCCACCCGCGCACTTTGTTGAACTCGGTGAGGTCGCCGGCATACAGACCCGTCCACGCGCTGTTGATGGGCTGGCCCCCGATGAAGCCGTAGAGACCGTGCGTATTGTTGTCATAGGCATCCTGACAATCCTTCAGAACACCGAGCATATAGTCGAGACGCTCCTTGAGGCGGGCCTTGGTGCCGGCATCATGGCACGCGGCGTATGCCAAGGCGAGGGCCGAGAGATAATGACCTCCGACATGCCCGGAGAGGTCGAAACCGCCGCCACCCCAGTTCTCAAAGTTGGGATGCTGCGACAACCAGCCGGCATAGACCCCGCTACTGAGGCCGGCCTGACGGATGAAGGGGGTGAGCAGACGGTCGACATCATACTGCATGAGATGCCCGATGTTGAGATCCATCGCCGTCTTGAAAGGACTGTCCAAGAGCGTTACCTCACTGAGATTGAAATGATGGGGATA
>DBQL01000140.1:0-5214 GCA_002305235.1 Prevotella sp. UBA1395
GATTCTATAACGCAACGACCGGGGGATGTATTGTCATGCTGCCGCGGTTTTATTTTTTTCGGCCATCCTGTTGGTCGAGCCGACGATAATATCGCAATGGCGATACCTTGGCATCGGGGTGCAACAGTTGGATCATCTCACGCAGCAGATAGTCGGGACGAAACGGGGTTTCCTCAAAATAGGGTTTCACGGTCGTGTTGCATTCGTAGATCTGGCCGGTGCGAAAGGCTTTCAACGCCGAGTAACCATGAAACTCACGCAGCAGGTCCTCACGGGTCATCGGTCGCGACCCGTTATATTTGAAGGCCCAAATATCGCTCTCGCCGGCCTTGTCGATAATCTGCTCGTATGACAAGGCGAGACTTCCGCCATGCGTATCGTCGCCAAAGGCATAGCGCCCGCGGGCATCCTTGATGATCATTCCCAAGCTGCTCGAACCACCCGGGGTGTACCACGTGGCCCCTGTCTTGCGCTCGGTGAGAATACTTTTACCCGGCGGAAGCGTGGCGGCAAAGGCGCGAAGGCTTTGATAAGTGGAGTCGACCAGATGGTAAAGGGAGTCGGCACGACGGCCCTCACCAAACAGACGGCCGTAGAATCTCATCCATTCGGCACGACCCAATGCCGACGTTTCCATATAGTCGGCTGCCTGAACTAAGGGAATTCCGAGTTTCTCCAGCTTGCCGAAACCGCCGCTTCCCTCAAACGGACTCAATATGATGGCGTCAGGATTCAGGCTGATGATACGCTCGATATCGGGACTCATCGAGTCGCCGCAGTCTTTGATGCGACCGTCTCTGAGCCTTTGTCGGATTGCGGGAACAAGGATATACTTCGCGTCGCACACCCCGACGATCCGGTCAGACAGCCCCAAGCAGTCCAAAAGATAGCAATGTGAGGTGGAAAAGACGATCACCCGCTTGAACGTTGCGAGGCTATGGCCATCGCCCCCACGTCCCACACTGATGGTCTGCAATGTCCGGCCCGCCTGCCAAGGGTCTGCGATGGTGGCCGTCATCGCGTCATCCGATTCCGCAATGGTAATCAATCGGGCATGCCTCAACGAAAGGGCATTGCCCCGATCGTGCCCCGGCGACTTTCTGTCGGCGCACGAGCTGAGCAATGCCATGATAACGATGAGCGCGGCAAGCGGTCTGTTCATCACTTCAAGAATGCGATTTTATTAGGGTTAAGACCGTATGACGAGAACGTGCGCAGATAGTTTCCCTGAGCGTCGAACGCATAGATCACACCGTCACTCATATAGTCTGAAGTGGCAAGATACACCGTTCCGTCAAACGGATTGACGCTCACGCTTAACACTGTGGAGCTTGGGATGACCGCCGGAACGTTCTTGAAGAACTCCGCATTCGCCTTGCCGGTCTTGGAATCATACGTACTCAGCGTGGTCGTAGTCTCGAATGTAGACCAGTTTGTCTGACTGTTGGCAAGATAAACGGTTCCATTGCTCAGCGCAAGAGACGTGGCATGCCCCATCTCAGTATACTTCCCGGTTGCCGTGTCGTATATGCCCCAAGGACTGTCATAAGCCGCTCCATAACCCTGCACATAGATTTTGCCGTCCATCGCCAACACACGCATGGGATCTTGCATCACTGTCGCGTAGCTCACGGTCTTGAAATCGCTGCCCACGACGGCCATGCGGTTATCCTTATAATCGGCTCCCTGCAGGGTGACATAGAGTTTGCCGTTGCTCTCCGCCACGTCTTCGGGACGCTCACCCACCTTCAGTGAGTCTATGTACTCGAGGGTATTGCCATTGATGCGAATGCGACTCACGTAGCCGCCATACGACACCGCGTAGACGATACCGTTCTCCTCGTCGACGTTTCTCACTTGTCCGAGGTTCTTGTATTGCTCAAAACTGATGCGTGAACGCTCTATGCCGTAGCCGTCGAGCAAGGCCACGTAGTTGCTCATGTTGACAGCCACAATCAGCTTGTTGTTGTCTACCGCGAGGATATCGTTTCCGGTATCGCCCAATTTCTTCCCGTTCTGGGTTTCAAAAAGGTCTTTGGCGTTCACCACTCCACTCATCCAATCGAAGTAAACGATGTTGGAATTGTTCTTTCCCATACTCCCTTCGTTGAGGATGAAGGCTCGCGCGCTGCTCGACATCTCCACTTTGCCGTCGCCAATGGTGTTCCACTCATCGTCGTCGCCACAGGAACTGAATCCGGCAAGCACCGCAAAGGCACCCAGTGCCCAAATTGTTTTGTTCTTGAAATTCATCTGATTCTTTTATATATTATTATTAAAGGTTATACACCTTGATTGTCTCGCTGATGGTTTGGCCATGTTTCGGTGATGACCATCAACCGTTGTGGTGATGGCGGGGGGCTTCGTTGGTGATGGGTCGGATGCCCTTTGAACTTGGTCCATATACCTTCGGTTTACCCGCCTAAAGCTCTATGGCCACCGTTGCCGACAGCTGTCGACCCGGCATGGGATAGTATTGTATGATCTCATACTGCGCATTGGTGAGGTTGGCAGCCTTGAGTTGCAGGTGCATCTTGCATTTTTTCCATCTCAAGTCGCGATTGACCGTGAGGCAATGGTCTGCGAAGGCCGCCATTTTGTATTCCGGTTTATTCTGTTCCATACTGTAACGGCTCCCCTGCATCACCACCGTGTAGCCTACCTCACACCACGGTGTGGTGAGCACCACGGAGCCGCTGCCGCTCCATTGGGGCGTATAGGGCAGTTGGTTGCCGTATGTCTGCGATGCCTTGTTGGTCTTGTCGACAGCCCGTTGCCACGTTGCCGATGCCGTTCCCTTCACGTTCCATCCACTCATGATGTCTGCCTGCGCACCCAAAGTCATGTCCATGCCCATGATTTCTACCTTTCCATAATTCACCATTCGCCACACGTATGTGCTCGGGAACGCCACGATCTTATCTTTGACGTCATTGTAATAGCCGTCTATGGTCAGTGCCACATAGCGCATGAACGGCGGGCGCACGTTCCAAGCCAGTCCCATACTGTACTCGCGGGCTAACTCGGGGCGCAGGTTGATGTTTCCCAAGCGGCGGTAATACAGATCGTTGAAGGTCGGCACCCGAAAGGAATGCTTCCACTGCGCCCGCACATACAGCTGATGCTCGGGCAGCAACCGGTAGTTCACGGCAACCGAGGGGGCCAGCCGTCTCTTGTCGGCGGGAGCCTCACCGACGCTCACCCGCTCTGCCGCATAGGTATAAGCCATGCTGCCGTTGACCTTCATGCGCCCGTGACGCCACTTCAACACCATTGCCGTCACATTCGTCAGGCGTGAAGGATGGGGCACATCATAGTTCATGTTGATATACACATTGTTGTCCAAGTCGTTGTAACTCACGTCCTCGGCCAACGCAAAATCCAATCCGTCAAGGATATTCCATCCCCACGTGGCAGAAAGATAATATTCGTGTTGGCGGTCAACATCGGTGCGGATGCCCTCGGGATATTGCGAGCCGCGGTCTTGATAACGGTTCCACGACCTCGTGTATTTCGCCCTGAGCGAGAGTTGCGAGGCGGCCGAAAGCCTGCGGTTGTAGAGCGTTTGCAACAGAAAATCCTCGTCCCACATCCGTTCTTCCGAGGCGTGGGCATAGAGAATCACCGCTCCGGGAAGTCCCCTGCGCGAACTGTACCAACTGGTTTTCACGTCGAGGCGGCCGCCATCGGCAAACGTGTGGTAGAGGTTGGCCTCGGCGTTCCATGCCACGATGTCGGTGTTCGACCGATGCTCATGCGTGCGAACCTGCCCGTTTTTCAAGATATAAGGGTAGTTTCCGTCGGCGCGCGTCATCTTGCCGTAGGCCGAAACCACGGTGTTGCGGCCCAGAAGGGCAGCCCATCGCATGGAGGGAGAGGCCAGTCCGAATGAGCCGCCGAGCATCCTGAACCGCCAAGACTGTCGCCGGCCCGAGTCGAACCGCGGTCGCTCGGTCTGCATAGCCAGCACGCCGGCCGAGGCATACTGCCGCGCCGAGAGCATCAGGTTATCCTCATCGCCCACATAGAGGGCCACAGTCTCAAGATTATCGGTGTCATATCGGCCCACGTCTATCTGTCCGGCCTGCGTGTTGCTCACCGTCACCCCGTCATAGCTCACCTCCGTATGGTGTGCGCCGAGATTGTGTATCGATACCGTTTTCATGCCACCGATACCCCCATAGTCTTTCACGCTCACCCCGGCAAAACGCTTCACGGCATCGGCCACGTTGTCAATGCCGAGCGTCTTCAGCTCTTCACGACGGAGCGACTGCACCTCACCCACCGCACTCACGTTGCGGCTCATGGGAGATGCCACCACCTCTACCGCAGACAGTGAGATGGTGTCGTTCTGGGCCGACACACCCGATGACAGGTGAACCAAGCCAATCATGACGGCAAGATACTTTCGCATTCTTCCTCGAGAACTGAAAATGGTTATGCAAACAGGCAGGTCTTCTGACTTACGGCTTTAGCGATGCGTCTTCCCAATCTTCATGATCAGTGACTCGGTGCATGGCCACAATGCCGATTACAGCAGCGGGACTGTCCGGGATTCCCACCCGGTTCCCATTTTGATCTCTACCATAGAGAACCTGTTGCGTGTGCAAAGGTAGTGAAAAAACTTTGAATAACAAGAAAGACGCCATTTCATTTTTCACGAAATGGCGTCTGCGATTGATCGTGGCCGACATTCCGGCGCAGTAGCGGCAATACCGGCCGACACCGGCACACGGCACAGGCCGACGGCAGGAGAAGCCCCCCCGCCGGCTCTCGTCGCCACCGGCCGATGACGGCAGGCTATTGCCGGTCGATGTGTTCGAGCAGTTTCACGGCATCGACATACTGCGCGATGCCCTGCGCCACATCCTTGGCGGCCTTCATGGCAAGCACCACGGTCTGCGGACGGTGCACCACGTCGCCTCCGGCAAACACGCCGCAGCGGGTGGTCATGCCGTAAGGCCGCTCCTGAATCTTTACATATCCTTTCTCGTCGACCTCTATACCCTCGGTGGTCGAGACGATGCGGTTGGCGGGCCGTGAGCCGATGGCGAGATAGATGCGGTCGAACGGTTCGCGACGACTGCCCTCGGGGCCGCTGATCTGTACGCTGCCCAAACGGCCGTCGGCACCGGGGAAGAACTCCGTGACGCTCGACTCCCACAGGAATTTCACGCCTTCCCTCACCGCCTCCTCATACTCCCGGCGAATGGC
>DBQL01000140.1:5268-19604 GCA_002305235.1 Prevotella sp. UBA1395
CGGTACTTGCTTGCGGCCGATGGCACCATCGTTATAGGCGGTGACCTGATGGAGCAGATAGGTAGACTGCACCACGCCGTGCAGCCTTGCCCCCTCGACTGAGTCCATGTTCTGTGGCACGGCGGTTCCCGTACCCATGAAGATGGCGTCATAACCCGACTCGAACAGCGAGTCGACGGTAATACCGTTCTCGCCGACCATCGCCTTGGTCACAAAGTCGACACCCAGCGATGCTATCTTGCTGATCTCGGCACGCACAACGTTCTTGGGCAATCGATATTCCGGTATGCCGAACATCAGCACGCCGCCCGGCTCCTCCTCGCCTTCGTAGATGGTCACCGAGAAACCTTGGCGCGCAAGGTCGCCCGCCACGGTCAGTCCGGCAGGCCCCGACCCGATGACCGCCACCTTGCCGCGTGTCTTTTGGGGAATGTTCTCGCGGGTAAGGCGCATCTCCGTGTCGAAATCGGCGATGAAAGCCTCCAACCGCCCAATCTGTATGGGCTTGTCTTTCTTGTTCAATATGCAATGCCCCTGACACTGTTTCTCATGCGGGCACACCCTGCCACAGATGGCCGGCAGATTGGATGTCTCGTTGATGATAGACATGGCGTCGCCGATATTGCCCTTGGACAACTGGTGAATAAACTCCGGAATGTTGTTGTTGATGGGACAACCCTTGCGGCACAAGGGCACCTTGCACCGCAGGCAACGCTTGGCTTCTTCTACCGCCTCACGCGTGGTATAAGGTTGATGTACTACCTGAAACGCGTCGTTTTCTTCTTGCTGGCTCATAAATATGCTGTTCTTTGATCTGAATTAGTCTTGTTTTGTCATCTCTGCTTTGCAAAATTACATATTAAATAACGATCAAGAATCAAACAGCCTCCATTATTAACATATATTAATAGGGTAATTTCAAAAATGCAATTAAAACGAAATAAAAGACGATAAAATATTCTGACAAATCAAGCGAAGAATTTCCTGCTGTTTCAAGCCATTTCCAATGGGTTTGCGAAAGCTATCTTTTCGTGACGCGATTAGATAGTAATCGCGTCACGAAAAGATAGTAATCACGGCGCGAAAAGATAGCTTTCGCAAACCCATCTGTACGAGGCCGTGAGGCGGGGGTGTCACAACGGTGTGCCGATACCCTGATCGGCCCCTCGGAAAAACACTCGAAAAACAGCATTGAAACATCCGGGAAACCCGACAAACACTGGTTTTCCGGGCTGTCGACTCACATCGCCGGATGTCAAAAAAAAATCGCCACAGAGCATGTTGCTGCTCCGTGGCGACATGGCAAAGGTCGTAGCGACCGGTGCCCGTTATCTTTTCTTCACCTCGCTCCACGCCGGTGGCGTGACATGAAGAAGATTTTTGACAAAAAAGTCATAGCGCTTGTGCTCTCCGAAGGTTTCGCCCATTGTATGATGCACGCCCGGCAGCACCACCAGCTCAAAGTCTTTTCCGGCCTTGATCAGCGCGTTGGCCACCTGATAGGTGCTCGACGGGTCTACGTTGTCGTCAAGCTCACCCACCACCAGCATCAGCGGCCGCTCGAGTTTGGAGGCGTTCACCACGTTGCTCGCGCGGATATAAGAGGAGTCTACGGGCCATCCCATCCACTGTTCGTTCCACCATATCTTGTCCATGCGGTTGTCGTGGCACCCGCACGAGCTGTAAGCAGCCTTGTAGAAATCGCCATGCAAGAGCACCGCCGTGGCAGACTCCTGCCCGCCGGCAGAAGCTCCGAAGATGCCCACGTTGTCGGCATCCATATAAGGATACTTCTCGGCGGCGGCCTTGATCCACAGCATACGGTCGGGGAATCCGGCATCCTGAAGGTTCTTGTGGCACACATCCTCAAACTGTTTGCCCCGATAGCTCGTGCCCATCGCGTCGAGCTGCACCACGATGAACCCCAGTTCGGCAAGCCCGGTCATGTTCCAGTTGTACGAAATGAAATTTTTCGGGGTGTAAGCATCGCCCGGACCAGCGTAGATATACTCGATGACGGGATACTTGCGCGACGGGTCGAAGTTGGTGGGACGCTGTATGATGCCCCACATATCGGTCTTGCCATCGCGCCCCTTGGCCGTGAACACCTCGGGAGCCATCCATCCCGCGGCCTTGAGCCGGCTGATGTCGGCAGTCTCCAAGGTCTTGATCACCCGTCCATCGTCAGTGCTGCGCACCACGGTCACAGGGGCCTCGTCGACCCTGCTGTATGTGTCGACCAAGTAACGATAGTCGGGCGAATACTCGGTGAGGTGATTGCCGTACTCGGGCGTAAGGCATACCATGTTGCAGCCGTCGAGCCCTATCTTGTAGTCGCGCACCAGATAGGGGTCTTCATTCTTGTTCACCCCCGATGCCGAGAAATAGATCACGCCACGCTTCTCGTCCACGTTTTTCACCCGTCTGACAAACCATTCGCCTTTGGTAATCTGTCGGGGTTGCGACGCGATGACGCGTCCCTTCTTGTCGGTGGGGCGCAGGTCGTAGAGGTAGATGTGGTTCCAGTTGTCGCGCTCAGAGGTCCAAAGCAGTTGCTTGCCGTTATTGATGGTCTGTCGCCACAGTCGCGAATAGTTGACAAATGTCTTCGACCGCTCCTCGACGATGGTTCTCAGGTTGCCGGTTTCGGCACTCATCGCCAGCAGTTGGTAGAGCTGGTGCCCGCGCTTGTTATACTCCATCGTGACCTCCCGGGAGTCGGGTGTCCACTGAAACCACTCGAGGGCATACTGGTTCTCTATGGCCCGGGGGTCGGCCTCCACCCGATGGCCGGTGGCAATGTCGATGATGGTGGGCCAGTGCTGGGGCAGCTCGTCGCCCGGCTTGGCATACTCCTGCTTGTGAAGGATGGGTTGCAGCCCGTCGGCGGGCGACGACTCCACATAGTAGGCATACCGTTTGGGCACCTGATTGCGCTTGCATACCATGATCTTGCGGGAGTCGGGGCTCCAAGAAATATTGCTGCTGTAATAGCGCCCGATGGTACCGTCTTGCGTGAGCACACGCTTCTCGGTATAGGGGCGGCCCACTTCGTGCACCACAACGTTGTATCCCTCGATCCACGCCTCGCTCTTGCCGTCGGGCGACTTCACCACCTCCTCGGCCTGCTCGTCGTCGGTCTCCATCCAGTGCCGCCCCGGACGGCGGAACGGACTATCATGGCGGTCGCGGCGGTCGGCGCGGATGCCCAAGGCCTTCTTGAGCGAGTCTTCCGACTCAAAGAGCCGTGTCGACCCGTCGGTAACGCGGTAAACTGTGTATCGGCGGCCCGAATCCTCATCGGTGTAATAGACCACGGTGACAGAATCCTGCCACCTCACGTCGTGTGCCCAATGGCGCACGTTCTTCTGTTGAAACTTGTCGTAAAGGCCGTAGGCTCGCTGATAGTCGGCCACCGTTCCCTGTGCGGAAGCGGAGGCAGATACCAGCAGGGCGCAAAACAAGGTCTTTATTTTGCGTTCTTTCATAAGGTTGTTGCTTGAAAATTATAGTTAGGCTTTCTTATAGCACAAGGCTGCTCCGATGGCTGTGCAAAACTCGGAGTATTTAGGGATGATGAATCTCACGTGATAGAGTTTTTCCATCGCCGGGAACACGTCCTTGCACTGTGGTAAAAGGGTGAGATTGCCGATGAGTACATACTCGCGGATGCCGGTGTTGAGCGAGGCAAGGATACAGCTCGAGCCGATGGTTTGCAGCACGGTGGTGATGATGCCCAGCGCGATATCCTCGCGCGAGGCGTTGCTGCGGGCATTGCCAAAGAGCGACGCGGTGGCTGTCTTGGGAAGATTGGGCAGCGGGTTGGGACTGATGTCGCCGATGAGCACGTCTACATTGGATATGTCGCCCTCGAGAGCGAGTGCCACAATCTGCTTCACATCATCGGTCTTGAGCATGATGCGGCTCAGCCCCATGAGCGTTCCGCCCCCGAGACCGATACCGCCAATGTGGCGAATGTCGTCGCCGTCGCATTGCACGATGCTCGTTCCGGTACCCATCGACACCACCAGCATGCGGTCGAGGTCGGTCTCATAGCGTGCGCCGAGACCGTCGGAAATAAACTCTTCGGCCTTCTTGGTGGGCAGACCGTAGATTGGCGAGTCTATATAGGCCGAGCCTACACCCGTGATCATCACCTGCTCGATGTCGCTCAGGGAGATGTGATTGTCGTAAAGATACTTACCAAAAGCCCCGTAGAGCGAGGTCACGGGGTCGGTGGCCTTGATGCGTATCGGCGAGACCACCTGTCCGGCGTCGTCGATTCCAACGATCTTCGTAGTGCTGATGCCTACGTCTATGCCTATAACCATAATATGTAATGTGAAGAGTGATTGAACAATTCGTAAAGAGCCGTGGAGCGGCTAAAACAAAAAAACACCACGGCCTGATGAGGCTCGCGGTGCTCTCGCGGCACCGTTGTCGGCGGTCAACGCAGACAACGCGCCGTCTGGGGATTGTCGATATCGTCGAAATCATCGTCGTCGCGGTAGTGTTGCCACGAGGAGGCATGGGCCACCAGTTGGTAGACACAATGGGCCGCGACCTCGGTGTCGTCGGCACGAACCTCGGGCGACACCACGACCTGATGGCTCAACAGGTCGCTGGCAGACCCGATGTGGGTGTTGCTCACGATGAGTCGACCGTCGAGAACCTTCACGTCGATGGGGGTCTCGATGTGTCCGAACGAGGGTTTCAACGCTTTCATGGCGGCAAAGCCCTGTGCGATCTCCTCCAACTTGACCTCATACGGACGCAGGTCGTCGGTATTGGCAGTGACCAAACGATGGATGTGGGGGGCGATGTCTTCGTAAGACACCTTATCTAACAGTTGCTTGAATGTCATAATCTTAAACTTTTTGTGCAAAAATACGAAAAAATGAGCAATCGAACAGGCTGATTAAGAATTTATTCGTATATTCGCCCATAAAAAATATATGATGAAAAAGATCAATGTTGTGGCCGCCGTGGTCATGCGCGACGGTAAGTTTTTGTGTGTGCAGCGATGCCGTTCGCACCGGTCGTACAACTCCGAGCGATGGGAATTTCCCGGTGGAAAGGTGGAAGATGGGGAGACACGGCACGAGGCTTTGCTGCGGGAGATCAAAGAAGAAATGGATTGGGATGTCTATGTGGGGCGCTGTCTCGGAACGATCACGCACGATTATCCCGATTTTACCATTGCACTGACGGCCTATCTCTGCAAGGGTGGCGATGGCGATTTCACGCTGTTGGAACACCTCGATGCCCGATGGCTGCCGCTTGAGGATCTCGACACGCTCAATTGGGCGGATGCCGACCGCAAGATCGTGAACATTATCAAGGAGAGCCAAAGGTGATGAGTGTTGCCGGCAAGGTGATTGCGCCGTGGGAGAAGAGCCCGGCCACCATCTACGCAAGATGGGCGGGAGGATGGATGGCGGCAATGAGGCAAGAGGCGTAGACAAGGATTCCACGGCCACATATTATATATGGTATTCTTATATATAATAGGTGGCGCGTTTATCTGTATAGATGATAGGTGCCTCCATCGCTTTCACAATAGGCGCGGAGAAGTCTTTGGATGAACTCCGCGTTGGCACACACCCGATCCTCGCGCCCGTCATACCCGTTGACAAGCACCACGAGATGGGTGGTGGAGATGGATATCTTGGTACGCTCGTGATCAGAAGTCGGCGTACCCACGCCGCCCTCGGCATCGCGATAGACCGGCAACCCTTCTATATTGATCATTCCCCGGCCGATGCCCTCATAAGGTTCGTCCTTGCGTCCCACGCCAAGGGTGAGCGTATCACCCACGAAACGATCGGCATCGAAGCCCCCGATGCTGTACCCATAACGAATGCTCGCGAGGTTGATGAGGTCTACCAGTGTGTCGATCTGATACAGCTCTTTGTGCTGAAGCATTCGCCTGATGAGCGCTTCGGAGGCCGGACGGTAGCGCGACGGGTCTTTGCCACAGGCTTTGTAAACCCTTCTCGTGGCCGCAATTCCCGACAGGTCTTTCAGCGATTCGGTGGTAAGTGCGGCACGATAATGGTTTCCCAATGCATGAATCTCTGTCCAAAGGTCCTCATTATAGGGGCTGTTCCTCACCTGTGCCTCCACACATGCTCCAACAAATGCCGGGCACACACGTTCCAATTCGGGTGATACGATGATATTCATAAAATGATATGATTTTGCATTGATGCAAAGTTACGCAACATTTTTGACAACATCTGCCCTCTCGACATACTTTCATCATCGGCATCATAGATTTTGATCATTATCTCCGCGAAACCCATTCGGCTATCAGAATAAATCGCTATCTTTGTAGAAGATTACAAGATGATTTTTGAACTGCCGTCTCTTGTTCCCACCGGGAACATCGCACGGCCCCAACCTTACGGCTATGGACAAGATTGAACAAATGCGAAAACTCGTTGAAGAACTCAACCGTGCGTCAGAAAGTTACTACAACGGGCGGCAGGAATTGATGACCGACTACGAATGGGATGCCAAGTTTGATGAGCTCAAGCAGTTGGAGCTGGAGACCGGCAAGACCCTTCCCGACTCGCCCACGGGCAAGGTTTCCGAAGACAGTATTGCCGGACAGAAGGAGGACCACGAGTTTCCGGCATTGTCATTGGCCAAGACCAAGAGGGTGAGCGAACTGGCCAAATGGGCCGAGAATCGCCCCATCTGGATATCATGGAAACTCGACGGACTGACGCTCGTGGTGACTTACGACGACGGAAAGCTCTTGAAGGTGGTGACACGGGGCAACGGACACACCGGAACAAACATCACTCATCTTGCCAAATCGATCCAAGGCATACCCCAAACCATTGCGCACCAAGGACATCTCGTCATTCGCGGCGAGGCGATCATCTCTTATGACGACTTTGAACGCTTCAACATGGAGAACGATGAAGAGTATGCCAACCCCCGTAATCTGGCCTCGGGGTCGCTCACCTTGAAAGATCCGGCAGAGGTAGCACAACGCCACATACACTGGATTCCGTTCACACTTGTCTACGCCGACGACGCTCCCATATCATGGGGGGCACAGATGGAGCTGCTCAAGGAGAACGGATTGGCTGTGGTCGACCATGAGATCATCACCCTTCCCACCGAAGAGGAGATTGGAAAAGTGATCAATCGATGGACCGAACGGGTAACCAACCGAGAGAATCCATACCCCGTGGACGGGCTGGTCATTACCTACGACGACACGGCTTACGCCGCCACGGGATCGGTGACAGGCCATCATGCCACCCGTGCGGGATACGCGTTCAAGTGGCAAGACACCGGTGCGGAGACCGAACTCGATATGGTGGAATGGAGTTGCGCGGCCTCAACCATCTCGCCTGTCGCCGTATTCAGGCCCGTAGAACTTGAGGGAACCACGGTGAAAAGGGCCTCACTCTGCAACATCAGCGAATGTGAGCGACTGGGAATAGGTGCGAAAGGCACGAAGCTGGAGGTGATCAAGGCCAACAAGATCATTCCCAAGGTGATAAGGGTGATACGGCAAACGGGCGAAATGGAGATTCCACACACCTGCCCCGTGTGTGGGTTCAGCACGGAAATAAGGGTGAGTGAGACCAGCGGAACAAAGACTTTGCACTGCACCAACCATGCCTGCCCTGCCAAACAACTCAAGAAATTCGCACGGTTTGTCTCCAAAGACGGCATGAATGTGGATGGTATCTCGGAACAAACACTGGCCCGTTTTATCAATCTCGGATGGGTAAGCGAGTATGCCGACATCTTCCGTCTGCCGGAACACGCGGTTGAAATTGCACGGCTGGAGGGCTTCGGGGAGAAGTCGGCGGCAAACATCATGCGGTCGATCGGTCGTGCCAAGACCGTGGAAGCACGCCGATTGCTCTTCGCCCTGAACATACCGATGGTGGGACACGATGTTTGTAACCGACTGCTTTCGGCCTATCCGCTCGACAAGCTCATCGACATCGCCTCCGGACAAAGCAGCGAGGGCGACCTCTTCGCTACTCCGCCGCAGGAGATTTTGGCCCAAATCCCGGGCATAGGACCCGAGAAATCGGCGTCGTTCGTATCGTGGTTCGGCGACACGAACAATCTTGCCGCCTTCCGACGACTTCAGGAGCAACTCACCATCACACAAGAATCGTCTGCCCCGCAAGGCTCAAGATGTGAGGGATTGACATTTGTTGTCACCGGCGATGTGCATCATTACAAAAACCGAAACACACTCAAGGCTTACATAGAAAGTCAGGGTGGCAAGGTGACGGGCTCTGTATCGAAGTCGACCGACTTCCTCATCAACAACGATGTCAATTCTACCAGCGGTAAAAACCAAAAGGCTCAGCAGCTCTCCATACCCATTATCTCGGAAGATGAGTTCATCGAGAGGTTTGGCGAAGGCAGCGAATAACCATACTTTTTTACCGCATACCCTGCGAAAGACAACCCGACAAGGCCTCGACCGATGCCCCGTCGGGTTGTCGTGCGATATAGCATGCAATATACCCACGATGAGAACCTTGCATGACAATATCCTCACCGTACCAGCTATTTATCGGCTAAATGTTTGGAAATGTTAATATTTTAGACTAATTTTGCACAAAATTTTACAAGATTATGAAACGTTTCCTTGCATCCGCAGCCCTCATGGCATGCACCATCTCACTGACAGCACAGAATGTTCAGTTGCATTACGACCTCGGTCACACTCTTTACAAAGACCTCTCCGACCGTCCCAGCATGACGACCACGGTAGAAATGTTCAAGCCAGACAATTGGGGTAGCACATTCATGTTTACCGATATCGACTACCAAAGAGACGGTGTGGCGGGTGCTTATTGGGAAATTGCACGCGAGTTCAACGTCTCTAAGAACCGGCAGTGGGCCGCGCACATCGAATATAACGGCGGACTCACGAGCAATGAAGATACTTGGGCAGCCACCCGCTTTCAGCATGCTGTGCTCGTTGGCCCTGCATGGAACTGGCATAATGCCGATTTCAGCAGAACGTTCAGCCTCCAAGCCATGTACAAATATTATTTCAAGAATCGCCATTGGAACGTCGACGGCTTCAATTCCTTCCAGCTTACCGGAGTGTGGAGCATCTCTTTTGCCAATCGCCTGTGTACATTCAGCGGCTTTCTCGATGCTTGGTACGACTCCTCAGCCAAGGGAAACTGGATCGTGATGAGCGAACCGCAGTTCTGGTTCAACCTCAATACGTTGAAAGGTTGGGACAAAGTGAATCTCAGTTTGGGTACAGAAGTGGAGCTGAGTCATAACTTTGTATGGAATGAGAGAGGCCAACACGATCGTTTCTACGCCGTTCCCACCATTGCCGCAAAATGGACTTTTGAGTAAAAGCCAATGTTGCCGGAGCGAAATCCCTATGCTCTTTGGGATAAACTCCGACGATTTTCTGAACAAACTCAAAAGTTCTTGAGAATAAACTCCTATTGATTTCTAAATAAAACCATTCGGAGTATTCATCGATGCCGGGCGAGACCGAGACGACACGCGATTGTCATTGCCCGCCCATTCATATTCAACCACCCCTCAAAGAAAGAAGATTCATGCGAATAGACATTATCACTGTGCTGCCCGAAATGCTCGAAGGCTTTGTCCACGAGTCCATTTTGGCCCGGGCACAAAAGAAAGGTTTGGCCGAAATCCACCTGCATAACCTTCGCGACTACACCCACGACAAGTGGCGCCGGGTAGACGATTATCCCTACGGCGGGTTTGCAGGCATGGTGATGCAGATCGAACCCATCGACCGTTGCATCTCCGCGCTGAGAGACGAGCGCGATTATGACGACGTGATCTATGTTACCCCCGACGGCGAACGCTTTGACCAGCACGTGGCCAACGAGATGAGTTTGCAGCAAAATCTCATTATTCTATGCGGGCATTATAAAGGAATAGACCAGCGAGTGCGCGACCATCTCATCACAAGAGAGATCAGTGTGGGCGACTTCGTGCTCACCGGCGGCGAACTTGCGGCTGCCATCATAGCCGACGCGGTGGTGAGATTGGTACCCGGAGCAATGAGCGACGACCAAAGTGCGCTCTCCGACTGCTTTCAAGACGACCTCTTGGCCGCCCCCATCTACACGCGACCCTCCGACTACAAGGGTTGGAAGGTGCCCGAGATACTGTTGAGCGGCAACGAGGCGAAGATCAAACAGTGGGAAATGGACCAAGCTCTCGAGCGCACCAAACGTCTCAGACCCGACCTGCTGAAATAACCTCGGGCCAAAGCTCACAGGTATCTCTCACAAAATTTCTCCCCCTCTTCAAACCCCTCCTCATAAAGACGTTCCAGCTTGCGGACGTCTTTTTCTATGCGGTGCACTTCCATCGGCCGTCTCGGTCTGATGCAAATCACCTTACCGTCATCCTCCATGTCCTCGAGATATTGCAGTTGCCGGTTGTACGCGGCTATACGATGGCTCAGCGCCACGCGCAGTCTCGGAAAGTTTTTATAAAGAAAATGCGGTGTCTTTCGGTCTTTCTCCGTGGCCCGGAATCCCCTGTTACGCGTTGATACCACCACATTGGTGGGATGTCCGGTCTCTATGGCGCGCCTCAGGGGAATGGAGTCTACGATGCCTCCGTCGAGCATCGGCACCCCATCGACATTCACCATCTTGCTCACGTATGGCAAACTGCTCGATGCCTTCACGATGTCGCAAGCCCGTTGCCGGTCTGACGGCTCGCAAAGATACTCCGCTCGCCCCGTGGAGCAATTGGTGGTGACCATCTCAAATCCCCGCGCATGACGGAAGTATTCGTCATAGTCGATGGGCACCAACTCGTTGGGGAACCGGTCATAAAGCAACTCGCGGTCAAACAAACAGCCTTGGGTCACCAAGTGACGCAGTCCGATATAGTCGTATTTAGCCAGCATATCGATATTGGCAAAGCGAGCGCGGCGGGGCTGTCGGGAAATATAGCTCATGCCGTTGCATGCGCCGGCCGACACCGCCACCACATATTCAAAATAGAGATTATGCTTCATGAACGCGTCTAACACCCCACTTGTGAAAACGCCGCGCATGCCTCCGCCCTCGAGTACCAATCCCGTGTCACTACCAAACTGCATAAAAACTGTAAATTTTACTCGCAAAGTTACGCATTATTCATGTAACTTTTGTATCTTTGCAATATAAAGTACAAAAAAATATACACGCTTATGTTTAGTAAAGAGACCTACATTAACCGGCGTGCCGAGTTGAAGAAATTAGTTGAGAACGGCATTGTTGTGTTTTTTGGCAATAATGGTTCTCCGGCCAATTTTCCCAACAACGGCTACCATCCCTTCCGTCAAGACTCCACTTTCCTCTATTATTTCGGTCAAAACCGTGAGGGATTGGTGGGTATCATCGACATTGACAATGATACCGAGACGCTGATTGGCGATGATATTTCCATTGATGACATTGTGTGGTATGGCGCTGTGGACAGCGTTCACGACATGGCCGAGCAGGTGGGTGTGGCCCATTCGGCCCCGATGAAGGCCCTGACCACCATCTGTCATGAGGCTCTGCGCGAGAAACGCCCCGTCCATTTCCTCCCCCCCTATCGTTTCGACACCAAGATACAGATCTTCGATCTCTTGGGCATTCACCCCAACCAGCAGAAGGAAAGTGCCTCGTTGGCACTCATCCATGCTGTTGTCAAGATGCGCTCGGTGAAGTCGGCCGAGGAGATAGAAGAGCTTGAGCGTGCCGCGATCATCGGCTATCGCATGCACACCACGGCCATGAAGATGTGCCGTCCGGGCATTACCGAGAAAGAAATTGCCGGTACACTCGACGGCATAGCCAACAGCATGGGTGCGATGGTGAGTTTCCCCACCATCCTTTCGCAGCATGGCGAGATACAACACGGATCTCCCTCGATGGCCCCACTGCAAGCCGGCAAGCTCATGTTGTGTGATGCCGGTGCCGAGACCATCAACAACTATTGCAGCGACAACACCCGCACCACACCGGTAAGCGGACGCTTTGACCAGCGACAACTGGAGATCTACTCCATCGTCGAGGCCTGTCACGACTACGCCCTGAGCGTGGCCAAGCCGGGCGTGAAGTGGTGGGACGTGCATTTCGGCGTGTGCCGACTGATGACCGAGCGCTTGAAAGAGGTTGGACTGATGAAGGGAGACACCGACGAGGCTGTGGCAGCCGGCGCGCATGCCATGTTCATGGTGCACGGACTGGGCCACATGATGGGCATGGACGTGCACGACATGGAGAGCTTCGACCAGATATACGTGGGCTTCGACGACGAGGTTCGCCCCAACCTTGAGCAGTTTGGCACCAACTGCCTGCGCATGGGCCGTCGACTCCAAGAGGGCTTTGTGGTGACCGACGAGCCGGGCATCTACTTCATTCCCGCACTCATCGACGAGTGGAAAGCGAGCGGACACTGCAAGGAGTTTATCAATTTTGACCTGCTGGAGACCTACAAGGACTTTGGCGGCATACGTATCGAAGACGACCTGCTGATCACCGGCGACGGCTGTCGCTTCATCGGCAAAGACCGCATACCCTATCATCCCAAGGACGTGGAGGCGTTCATCGCGCGATAACGACACCTCCGCACACAGACAACAAACCAAGAACAATTCCAAAAATAATAATGAACAAAGTATTTATCACTGCGCTCATGGCCCTGTCGGCCTTGGGTGTCAATGCCGCTACCCCCAAAGATAGCGTCAATCCTAACAAACCGGTATTCAAAGTAGTGAAGGAAAACGCCATCACCAGCATCAAGAACCAAAACCGTTCGGGCACCTGCTGGGATTATTCCACGCTGAGTTTCTTTGAGGCCGAGATCCTTAGAGCCTCGGGCAAGACCTACGACCTCTGCGAGAGCTTCGTGGCCAACAAGACATACATGGACCGTGCCGTACACGTGGTGCGCCTGCACGGTGACGCCCAGTTTGCACAGGGCGGCAGTTGCTACGACCCACTCTATGTCATCAAGAACTATGGTATCTGCCCCGAAGATGCCATGCCGTTCCCGGGAAGCCTCTATGGCGACTCGTTGAACAACTATGGCGAGTTTTTCTCGGTCATGACCCCATACGTAGAGAGCGTTGCCAAGAGTACGGCCAAGCAGCTGTCTACACAGTGGAAGGTGGGACTCCAAGGTATTCTTGACGCTTATCTTGGCCAATGCCCCGAGAAATTCACCTATCAGGGCAAGAGTTACACACCGCAGACCTTCGCCGCGAGCCTCGGCCTGAACTGGGACGACTACACCACGTTCACCTCATATACCCATCATCCGTTTTGGACGAAGTTTGCCGTAGAGGTACAAGACAACTGGCGCTACCCGCAATCGTGGAACGTGCCCATTGAGTATCTCAGCCAAATCATCGACAACGCCATCATGAACGGATACACCGTGGCATGGGGCGGCGACGTGAGCGAGGACGGTTTTACGCGTGACGGACTGGCCTATATGTACGACACGAAGAAGATGGAAAGCATGGAGGGCAGCGACATGGCCCGCTGGCTCAAGCTCTCTGCCGCCAAGAAGAAGAGCATCGTAGACTCTCTCGGCGTGAACGTACCCGAGGTAACCCCCACGCAGAAGCAGCGTCAGGAGCGTTTCGACAACTGGCAGCTCACCGACGACCACGGCATGCTCATCTATGGCATTGCCAAAGACCAGAACGGCAAGGAGTACTACATGGTGAAAAACTCGTGGGGCGAGACCGGCGAGTATAAAGGTACGTGGTACATGACCAAGAATTTTATCGTGGCCAACACGATGGACTTCATGGTTAACAAGAACGCCGTGCCCAAGGATTTGCGCAAGAAACTGGGCATCTGACCCATACCCCAAGCATATACCCTATATTCAGCCCCATGCAATGTCATTGCATGGGGCTGATTGTATGTAGCCACCACCGTGAAACACGGAGAGCGGCGAGGGCGGAAGACAACCGGATGTGTAAATATTCAGTCACAAAATTTAACCGAAAACCACCACGATACAAACGCCCGAAAAATAAGAATTGCCGGCCTCCACACCCGCTTTCACGTCGCAGAACCCCGTGTCATCATCCAAATGACCTGCCATTTGGCATGTTTCGATACGTTTTTACGCTCCCAAACCTATCGTTTGGCGACGCGATAGAGGCCCTGTCGTCACTCGAAAGGATAGTAATCGCGTCGCGATTACTATCTTTTCGCAAACCCTAATTTGTCAACATAATACAAGTTACTGAATATCAGACATATAAAACCGGCTCTGTTTTGCGATATTTCGGCCGTGAAACCAGATTGCAGGGCAAGAAAATGGGACAGGGAAAC
>DBQL01000057.1:0-2356 GCA_002305235.1 Prevotella sp. UBA1395
AAGAAAGAGAGGTTGAGCGTGCGGATGCCCCAAAGCGAGCCGTCGATGTCCATGACCGCGGCTTGAATGGGCGGAACGATACTGCCTCCGAGAATGCTCATTACCAATCCCGCGCCGGCAAATTTCACGTTCTCTCTCACCCCCGTAAGTGCGATGCCGTAGATGGTGGGGAACATGAGGCTCATACATCCCGATACGGCCACGAGAAACCAAAGGCCCTCGATGCCCGTGGCGAAAATCACCCCGACGAGCAACACGATGGCCGCTGTGGCGAGAATGGTGAGCAGCAGTCCGGGATTGACATACTTGAGGAAGTAGGTGCACACAAAGCGGCCCACGGCAAAGAGCACCAAGGCCAAGAGGTAATAATAAGTGGTGTAACGATGTGCCAGCTCCTCGGTCAGACCCTCGACATCGCGGAAGACGTGCAGTCCGTAGTACATGATGTAGGCCCAGCACACCGTCTGCGCGCCGACATAGAAAAACTGTGCCACCACACCGTTACGATAGTTGGGTATGCGTGCCAGATGTTTCAGGGCAGTGAGCAGCCCGAGCCGCTCGCCGGTATCGCCGGCCTTGGGCATGCGCGTCTTCCAGATGGCTACGAGAAGGATGATGATGACGATGCCGATGTAGAGATAGGGTTGCACAAGGATGCCGAGGTCGTGCTCCTTGATGGTCTCGAAGCGTGCGGGGTCGGTGACAAGGAGGGCGGCCCGAGCCTTGTCGTCGGTGGGATCGAGGCCCGCCGAGACGTAGGTGAGCGCGAGATAGGCTCCCGAGATGGCCCCGATGGGATTGAACGACTGGGCCAGATTGAGTCGGCGCGTGGCCGTCTCGTCAGACCCCATGCAATAGATATACGGGTTACAACTGGTCTCAAGGAACGACAGTCCGCAGGTCATCACGAAATAAGCCGGCAAGAAAGCATAGAAGATACCGGTAGACTTGGCCGGGACGAACGCCAGCGCACCCACGGCATAGAGCAACAGTCCCAGCAACACCCCGCTCTTGAACGAGTAACGCTGAATGAAAATGGCGGCAGGGAAAGCCATGCAAAAATAGCCCAAATAGAACGCCACCTGCACAAAACTGCTTTGGAACTTGTTGATCTGGAATATCTTGCCAAATGAGGATACCAACGGATTGGTCACGTCGTTGGCAAAGCCCCACAGGGCAAAACAAATGGTGATCATCAGGAATGACAACAGGTAATTGACACCGTTTTTCTTGAAAAGACCGTCTTGCGAGGATTCTGCTTGTTTCATTTCTGTATAGAGTTAATGGCCCGTAGCGGGAGTTGATAGTTTCTTGATGCGCAAAAATACAATAAAACGGTTTGATGACCAAATAAATTTTGTACATTTGCAGTATCAAACATCTAAAACAATGAAGAAACTCTTATCACTCCCTCCCAACCTTGTAGAGTGTTTCCACGATATCACCGGCTATTCCAAGGACGAATGGTTTTGCACCAACGACCCGGTAGGACGAAAGTTAGGCTCGGGAGGCGGTACGGCATGGCTGCTGCTCAAGGCGCTCACCGACAACCCGTCGGACGACGGCGAGGTGACCGATTACGACGAGACGCGCCTCGCGCAGACCTTGGCCCGTGACAAAAGAATACTCATCCATGCCGGCGGACAGAGCNNTTCAGGTGGGAGCGCGGACAGAAACTTTCGCAAGACTTGCTGCAACTGCAACTGCCGCTTTACGAGCGCATCATGAAGATGGCACCAAGCTCATTGCACACGATGGTGGTGAGCGGCGACGTGTATATCCGGGCCACGCAGCCACTGCAGCCCATCCCCGAGGCCGACGTGGTGTGTTACGGACTATGGTTAGGCCCTGAGATTGCCAAGGACCACGGGGTGTTTGTCTCCTCACACGAGAAGCCGGGCGAATTGGAGCGCATGCTCCAAAAACCCACCGTGGAGACCCTCGGCAC
Source organism: Prevotella sp. UBA1395 (assembly GCA_002305235.1). Classification (GTDB taxonomy): domain Bacteria; phylum Bacteroidota; class Bacteroidia; order Bacteroidales; family Bacteroidaceae; genus Prevotella. Next base: position 1,949 of record DBQL01000057.1, read on the forward strand.
GCTGCTCAAGGACCATTATTACTTGACAGACATCGGCGTGTGGCTGTTGTCGGACAAGGCCGTGACCGTACTCATGCGCCATTGCGTGAAAGACGGACGGGTGACCGAATACGATCTCTATGGCACCTTCGGCTGTGCGTTGGGCACAAATCCCGAGCAATGCGACCCCGAGGTGAACCGGCTCAAGGTGGCCATACTGCCCCTGCCCGGCGGCGAGTTCTATCATTTCGGCACGTCGCACGAGCTGTTGTCATCGACAGTGGCCATCCAACGCCTTGTCAACGACCAGCGGCGCATCATGCACCGTTCCCGGAAACCGCATCCCGCAATGTTTATCCAAAATGCCGTGACACGTTGCCGGCTGTCGCACGAGAACGAGAACCTGTGGATAGAAAACAGCTATGTGGG
>DBQL01000057.1:2361-3421 GCA_002305235.1 Prevotella sp. UBA1395
TAGACGTGGTGCCCGTGGGCGACAGCCAATGGGTGGTGAGACCCTACGGCTATGACGACAAGTTTGCCGGCGAGATGCAGCAGAAACGCCTGTTCCCGGTGGTCGACAGCGTGGACGAGGTGGCCCTGATGCTGCGCTATATGCTGGGGCAAGACACCACCGAGGAGGCGCGCGCACGGTTTGAGCAGGCCGAGAAAATGAGTGCCGAGGAGATCTCTGCACGGGCCAACCTGCGCCGGCTGAGCAAGCAGAGAGACGAGTTCAGGGCGCAGGTGTGGCCGCAACTGGCCGCAAACCATGAGCACAGCGTGTTCTATCAGCTCGACCTCGACGACGCGGCACACGATTTTGCCCGGTGGAACATCGCCGAACCCGACGCTCTGCCCGATGACAGCGCGCTCATGACACGCATCCACGACGCGATGTTCAGATCGGAGACGCAACGGCTCAAAGGCCTCGACGGCAGGCAGAACGAGGAAAAAGCATTTGCCTTGCTGCGCGAAGGACTGTCGGCATCGCATAGCCATTTCTCGACGACAGATATGTCGGGCGGGAATCGCGGAAATGTGGTCGCCATGCCGTCACTGCAGGTGGCGGGCGACCAGATTGTGTGGGCGCGAAGCCCCGTGCGCATAGACATCGCCGGAGGATGGACGGACACGCCACCCTACTGTCTCATGGAGGGGGGCAACGTGGTGAATATTGCCATCGAACTTAACGGACAACCGCCCATACAGACATACGTGAAGCCTTGCCAAGAACCTCATGTCATCTTGCGAAGCATCGACCTCGGGGCATCGGAGAGGGTGACCACCTACGACGAGTTGGCCGATTACAGCAAAGTGGGAAGCCCGTTCTCCATCCCCAAGGCGGCACTGACCTTGGCGGGATTTGCCCCAAACAGACGGGGCGAACACTTCGCCACGCTCGCCGACCAGTTGCTGGCGTTTGGCTCGGGCATAGAGATCACACTGCTCTCGGCCATTCCCGCGGGCAGCGGTTTGGGTACCAGTTCGGTGCTTGCGGCAACGGTTTTGGGGGCGCTCAACGACTTCTGCGG
>DBQL01000057.1:3514-6843 GCA_002305235.1 Prevotella sp. UBA1395
CCAACGGTGAAGTGGCTGGCAGACGGAATATACACGCAACCGGAGTATAGGCAGTGTCATCTGCTGTATTATACGGGATTGAGACGGACCGCCAAGACCATCCTTGGGGAGATAGTGCGCAAGATGTTCTTAAACCATCACGACGAACTCGCACTTCTGCGCGAGATGAAGGCGCATGCCTTGGAGATGTATGAGGCTATCCAGCATGAGGACTTCGATGCCGCCGGACGACTCGTGCGCACGACATGGCAGCAGAATCAGACCCTCGACAATGGGACGAACCCCGTGGAATGCCAACGCTTGGAGCCACTCATCGACGACCTGTGCTTGGGATACAAGCTGCCGGGGGCCGGCGGTGGCGGCTACATGTACATGATAGCCAAAGACCCTGAGGCTGCGGCGCGCATCAGGCAGATGCTCAAGGAAAACCCCATCAACAAGAATTCACGATTTGTAGACATGGCCATCAGTCGCCACGGACTGCAGATCTCACGAAGCTAAGACATCAAGACATGTATTCTTACAAATATCCGCATCCTGCAATCACAGCCGACTGTATTGTGTTTGCCCGCGATAACGGCAATACCAAACTGCTGTTGATCAAACGCAAGAATCATCCGTGCAAAGGCAGCTGGGCCTTTCCGGGTGGGTTTATGAACATCGATGAGACTACCGAAGACGCTGCACGGCGCGAGCTGAGGGAGGAAACGGGGCTTGTTGTCGACCGTATCTTTCAGGTGGGGGCATTCTCCAAGGTAGACCGTGACCCCCGCGAGCGGGTGGTGACGATAGCCTATTATACCGTCATCGATCATCCGACAACGGTGCAGGCCGGCGACGACGCGGGAAACGCACGGTGGTTCGACATCGACGGCCTGCCGGAACTGGCCTTCGACCACGCAGACATCCTGAAAGAAGCCATAAGGATGTATCGTGAAAATGACATCAGGACTTACTGATAACAACCTGTAAACGGAGCAATGGAATTTAGAACTCAAGTAGACATCACGCCGTCTTCATGGAAGATCGAGCCTTGCGAGCGCATGCTTTTCGTAGGGTCATGCTTTGCCGATAACATGGGGCGACGGTTTGGGCAAGAGCATTTCAGGACTGTGACAAACCCCTTCGGCGTGATGTATAATCCCGCAAGTATATGGCATACGGTGGAAAGGCTCATGAATGAAGATGCCATGCCCTTTGTCAAGGAAGAGCAAGGCACGGCCGTGTTCACCCTCGGCACCCATCATGTGTATATTCTCAAGGAGACGGGGGAGATTGTAGACAACTGTCAAAAGCGTCCGCAACGACTCTTTGAAGAACGTGAACTCTCCATCGACGAGTGTGCCGACTACTTNNTCACGGTAAGCCCCATCAGATACCGGAAATATGGATTTCATGGCAGTCAACTATCCAAGTCGACATTACTTTTAGCCATCCACAATATCCTCATGTGTCACGGGAAGAGGGCCAAAGACAAGCCCCGCAACTGCGAGATAGCCTATTTTCCCTCGTTCGAGATCATGAATGATGAGCTAAGGGATTACCGGTTTTACAAGGAAGACATGCTCCATCCCACCGAACAAGCCGTGGAATATATCTATCAACGCATGGCCGAGACCTATTTCTCGCAAGAGACTTTCGATTTTCTCAAAGCATGGAAGCCCATCCGAGACGCGTTGAATCACAGGCCGTTCAATCCCGATTCCACGGAATATAAAACGTTCTTGGAACAGGCCCGGGAAAAAGAGAAGGCACTGTTGCGGCGGTATTTGTAACGGCTTAGACCGTCATGTCTCCCCCTTGTGAGGACCTCGCCCGGCAAGACAGCCTTCCGTCATGCCAATTCGAGTGACGAAAGGCTGTCTGCAAAGGCAGAAATATCATAGGCCTTGTACAAAGAATAAGGAGGAAATGCTTGTTCAACAGCATTTCCTCCTTGGCTCTAAAGATGACACCGATGGTGCCAACCTGTGTTCTTATCCTTACCAAAGGAATTCTCATTCCTTGTTGGAACGCTTGCGACCTAAGTGGTCAAGCACGATCTTGCGCATTCTCATGCTCTTGGGCGTCACCTCTACATACTCGTCTTCCTTGATATACTCAAGGCATTCTTCGAGACTCATGACCACCTTCGGGATGATACGGGCCTTATCATCCGAGCCCGACGCACGAACGTTGGTAAGCTGTTTGGCCTTGGTGACGTTGATGACAAGGTCGTTATCGTGAACATGCTCACCCACGACCTGACCGCCATAGACCTCCTCGCCCGGATCGATGAAGAACTTTCCGCGATCCTGCAACTTGTCAATGGAGTAAGCAAAGGCCGTACCGTTCTCCAATGCGACCATTGAGCCGTTGGTACGACGTACTATCTCGCCTTTGAAGGGCTGATACTCCTTGTAGCGATGAGCCATGATGGCCTCGCCCTGACTGGCTGTAAGCACGTTGGTACGAAGTCCGATGATGCCTCGTGAGGGAATATCGAACGTGATATTCACGCGGTCTCCCTCGCTGTCCATACCCGTAAGCTCGCCCTTGCGACGCGTTACCATGTCGACCATCTTGCTGGAATAATCCTGCGGAACATTGATATCAAGTTCCTCTATCGGCTCGCATTTCACGCCATCGATGACTTTATAAATCACCTGCGGCTGTCCAACCTGAAGCTCAAAGCCCTCGCGACGCATGGTTTCCACCAATACTGACAGGTGCAACACGCCACGTCCGCTCACGATCCACTTATCGGTGGCATCCTCCACATTGCTCACCCTAAGGGCGAGATTCTTCTCAAGCTCGCTCTTCAAGCGGTCTCCGATCTGACGAGAAGTGCAGAATTTCCCTTCTTTTCCAAAGAAAGGGGAGTCGTTAATGGTAAACAACATGCTCATGGTTGGCTCGTCGACGGCGATCGGTGGCAATGCTTCGGGGTTCTCAAAGTCGGCGATTGTATCTCCGATCTCAAATTTCTCGAGTCCGATAACAGCACAAATATCGCCACTTTCCACCTGATCTACCCTGCGGTGTCCAATGCCTTCGAAGGTGTGCAACTCCTTAATCTTGGTCTTTTCCTTGGTGCCGTCGCGATGGCAAATGGTAATATTCATGCCATCCTTCAATACGCCTCTGTGCACCCTTCCCACGGCTATACGACCGGTATAGTTGCTATAATCGAGCGAAGTGATAAGCATCTGTGGCGTGCCTTCTATCTGTTTGGGTGCCGGAATAGCCTCCACGATCTTGTCTAACAAATATTCTATGTTGTCGGTAGGAGTCTTGGGGTCCTCTCCCATCCATCCATTCTTGGCCGAACCATATACCACCGGGAAGTC
>DBQL01000057.1:6891-7820 GCA_002305235.1 Prevotella sp. UBA1395
AGTGCTTTCTGAAGGACGAATCGGGTTTGCGGCATGGGTCCCTCGAAAGCATCGACAAGCAACAAACAGCCATCGGCCATGTTGAGCACACGCTCAACTTCGCCACCGAAATCGGAGTGTCCCGGTGTATCAAGTATGTTGATTTTAACGCCTTTCCATGTGATGGATACGTTCTTTGAAAGAATTGTTATCCCTCGTTCACGCTCCAAATCATTGGAGTCTAATACTTCTCCACTGTTGTTCTGGCCGTCACGGAACAGTTTTCCAGCGAGCATCATCTTGTCTACCAAGGTCGTTTTGCCATGATCGACATGTGCAATAACTGCAATATTACGAATGTCCTGCATTGATTCTTACCTTAAAATATGCTTAAATATGTGCATGCAAAATTACAAAAAAGATTGGAGAAAAGTGTTGTATATCAAATGTTTTTAGTAACTTTGCATCGCATTTTTCGGAGAATCCGACGCATCCGAGATCGTAACTGATTGTGATTAAGGTCAGTAGACGACCGAAGGATGTTATGATGCAAGAATCATTAATCATCAAAACAATGTATTTAAACAAAGAAAAGAAAAGCGAGATCTTCGATCAGTACGGAAAAGGAACAAAAGATACCGGTTCCGCAGAAAGCCAGATTGCGTTGTTCACCTATCGCATCTCTCACCTTACAAATCATGTAAAGGCCAATCACAAGGACTTTGTGACCACCCGTTCACTGACCAAGTTGGTAGGTAAGCGTCGTGCTCTCCTCGATTATCTGAAAGATCGTGACATCGAGCGCTATCGTGCCATCATCAAAGCATTGGGTCTCCGCAAGTAATCCGGGGGTTCATCGGATGGGTAACCCAATCTCATTCCGAAATCTCCAAGACCATATCAGCCGCATCTTGAACATTCAAGGTGCGGCTTTTGTTATGCGAAAGTAT
>DBQL01000057.1:7934-11116 GCA_002305235.1 Prevotella sp. UBA1395
GCATATCTCTCGAAGTGGTTTCATGACAAACTCCCGGTCCCACATCTTAGGGTGAGGGATAGACAATCCGGGGATATTGAGACGAATGTCGTCATACAGCAGGATGTCAATATCGATGGTCCGATCATGATACACCCCGCCAACCGATTTCTCCGTGCGTCCCATCTCGCGCTCGATGCCCTGCGTGATGGCCAGCACCTCCTTGGGAGAATGCACTGTGCGACATGCCACACAGGCATTTACAAACATATTGTGAGAGGAGAAGCCCCACGGTTCGGTCTCATAGAGAGCCGATTTGCCGACCACTCCTCCTACCCTTTCATCGAGCAGACCAATCGCTTGGTTGATCATCGTCTTGCGATTGCCCAGATTTGAGCCAAGCCCCAAATACACAAGATGCTCCATTGTGACAGTTTCCCCTCCTCGATTCCGACTTATCAATCCACGATGAGCAGGCTGTCGCCGAAACAACCAAACTGGTATCCGTGCTTCACGGCCAAGTTATAACACTCCATCACCTTGTCATACCCGCCGAAAGCAGCCGTCGACATCAAGAGCGTAGACTCCGGATGGTAGAAGTTCGCGATCATGGAATCGGCCAGTCCAAAGTCGTATGGCGGGAAAATAAACTTGCTTGTCCATCCGTCATACTCTTTCAAGAAACCATCTGTTCCTACCGCGGTCTCGGTAGCTTTCACCACACTCGTGCCCACGGCACATACGTGATGCCCGGCCTCCTTGGTCTTGTTCACCAGTTCGCAAGCCTCCTTGGTGATGATCATCTGTTCGGAATCCATCTTATGCTTGGTCAAATCTTCCACCTCGATGGGCGTGAAGTTGCCCAGACCGCAATGCAGAGTGATGAACGCGGTATTGATACCCTTGATCTCCATGCGTTTCATCAGCTCACGACTGAAATGCAATCCGGTGGCGGGAGCAGTCACCGCACCCTCGTTCTTGGCAAAGATGCACTGGAAATTCTCCATGTCTTCGGGCAGTGCATGCGAGCGAACGTGCATGCCTTTCATCGTCGGATCCTCGGGACGACCATTCAATATATATGTGGGCAGCGGCGACTCGCCCAGCGCGAACAACTCTTGCTTGAACTGTTCATGCGAGCAATCGTAGAGGAATCGCAGCGAACGGCCGCGACTGGTGGTATTGTCATACACCTCGGCAACCATCGTTCCCACCTCGTCAAAGAAGAGCTTGTTACCAATCCTTATCTTTCGGGCGGGCTCCACGAGCACGTCCCACAGATGGGTTTCCTCATTCAGCTCGCGCAAGATAAACACCTCGATCTTGGCATCGGTCTTCTCCTTGGTGCCATAGAGACGCGCGGGGAACACCTTGGTATCGTTCAACACGAAGGTATCGCCCTCTCCGAAATAATCGAGTACGTTGCGGAAGTCGAGATAATCACCCTCGATGGGATTGCCGTTCTCGTCTTTTCTGTACATCTCGATCTCTCCCGTGGTGCGGTGAAGCACCATGAGGCGGGCCTCGTCGCGACGCGTTACTCGGAAAGATTCTTTGGTACCGTCCTCGTTTGTGAACTCACGTACAAAATGATGAGGATAGAGTGCCACCTGCTCTTCGGGCAGCTTGAACTTGAATTGTGATAGTTTCATATCTTGATTTCCTTTCAGTTTCTTGATGAATGATAATGATAATCGATGAGATTATGGCTCTGTGAGAGCCGACAGCCAATCCTCCACCCGGTCGAAGTCTACGCAATTGTCCTCGCCATAGTCTCCCACCCTCGTGCGACGCAATGCCGTAAGGAACGCGCCACTGCCCAGCGCACGACCCAAGTCGCGCGCCAAAGCCCTGATATAAGTTCCTTTTCCGCAAACGACACGTATCGACACCTGATGGGTCGACGGGTCATAGGCCGTCAGTTCCACCTTATCTATATGTATGTTCTTGGGTTGCAGCTCCACACTCTCCCCTTTTCTTCGAATATGGTAAGCCCGTTTTCCGTCGACCTTACAGGCACTGTATGTGGGTGGCACCTGCTCGATGTCACCTTCGAAAAGTCTCAACTTCTCGCGTATCAACTCCTCGGTGATGTGCTTCACGGGGTAAGTGTGGTTCACGCTGTGCTCCATGTCATAGCTGTCGGTGGTGGCACCGAGCTGCAACGTGGCCGTATATTCCTTGGTATGGCTCTGCAGTTCCTCTATCTGTTTGGTGCATTTGCCCGTACACAGAATGAGAATGCCGGTGGCCAAAGGGTCGAGAGTGCCGGCGTGGCCAATCTTCACCTTTCGCCCCAACTTGCGCGAGAGCAGGTAGCGCACATGCGCCAGTGCTCCGAAACTTGACATTCGGTAAGGCTTGTCTATCGCGAATATCTCGCCTTGGATAAAGTCCATGCCCATTTAATCGACCATTGCCAATGAGTGTCCCGTCAGTAACAGGATCAGGATAATGCTTCCCACAAGGATGCGATACCACCCGAAGGCCTTGAATCCATACCTCGTAAGGAAGCCGACAAACCATTTCATGGCGAGCATGGCGACGATAAACGCCACCACGCAGCCCACGATGAGCAGCGTGATATTATGTGAAGTGGCCCAATGGGTGTCTCCCTTGAACATGTCCAACAGGTCGAGCAGCGTGGCACCGGCCATCGTGGGCACGGCAAGAAAAAACGAGAACTCGGCCGCGTTCTTACGAGTGAGCTTCTGCTGCATGCCTCCCACGATGGTAGACATACTGCGGCTCATGCCGGGAATGACCGAGAGACACTGGAAACAACCGATGATAAACGCCCGTTTGGCCGTGACCTGATGCTCGTCGCGCCCCTTGTTGAAGATGCGATCGCAGAACAACATGAACACGCCGCCCAACACGAGCATGATGGCCACGACAAGCACCGAGTCGAGCAGCCAGTCTAACAGTCCGCTCTTTTTGGCCGCCAGTCCCACCACCACGGCAGGAATCACGCCCACGATGAGCAGTCCGTAAAACTTCATCTTATCCGAGAACTCCTCGCGGCTGCGCATCTGAAAGAAATGTTTCCAATAGAGGCACACCACCGACAGGATGGCTCCAAACTGGATGATGAATGTGAAGGCGTGCACGAAAGGGTCGCCGGGTTGCACGCCCAGCATGTTCTGGGCGATGATCATGTGTCCGGTCGACGACACGGGAAGAAACTCGGTGAGTCCCTCCAC
>DBQL01000057.1:11181-11565 GCA_002305235.1 Prevotella sp. UBA1395
GTCTCGTCTACGCTCTTGGGCTTGCGAATCACGGCATAAATCATCGACACAAAGCCGACGAAACACACCACGGGAGCCACCTTGATGCGCCGGGCACTGAAAATGTCGCTTTGGAAAGCCTGTTCCGTAGAACTGCTACCACTCATCAGGATAAACCCGATGACCACAATGGCAAAACCGATGGCCAACAGGATAAAGTTGGTGCGGTCGAATGCAAAATTTCTTCTATCCATGTTATTTTCGTTGATTGAAATTCAAAAAATAATCTTAGATCTTGTACAGTTCGCCGGCCTTCATCCTGAGAAAGCGGTTCACCGATATGCCGGCACAAAGCGCAGTGATGACAATACCAAAGAGCACCACCGACCCGGCCGTCACTGCCAT
>DBQL01000057.1:11654-17866 GCA_002305235.1 Prevotella sp. UBA1395
GCGCCCACGAGTTTCATGGTGTGGATGGAGAAACGGCGGGCGTAAATATCGAGTCTCACGGTATTATTGATCAGCGAGAACGACACAAAGGTGAGCAGGATGGCCAGCACAAGCAGTCCGATGCCTATCTTGGCCAAATTGCGGTTCACCGCGTCGATGAGGTCTTTCTGGTAGGTAATCTCCGTCACCTTGGGGTATTTCTTCAACTCCGCCGATATCCATCTCAGCGAATCGTTGTTGGCATACTCGCTCCTGAGGGTCAGCTCTATCGACGAGGAGAACGGGTTCACGCCGTCGGTAAACTCTGCCGGGTTGATGCCCATCTGCTTGGTGGCGTCGGCCAGCGCGGCATTCTTGCTGATAAACGCCACATGCTTGATGTAAGGACGCTGCCGAAGGCCCTTACAAACAGCCTGTCCCTCGGGATCGGTCATCTCATGTTCGAGCATCATCGATACCACGAGATTCTCCTTGACATACGAAGACAAATTGCGCCCCGTAAGCGTACAAAATACAACAAGACCTAACAAAATCAGCACAAGGGCTGTACTGATGCAAAGAGTGGCGGCCTGCAGACCCGAACGCCTGCCGGCTGAATGACGTTTCTTTCCCATTTATGAATTGGCAATAGCTATGCAAATTTTGTACAAAAGTAAGAAAATATTAACAACAAAACAAGCCTTTAACGTGCATTAACCAAATAATGAAGCACCAATCGGCCGGAATCAAAGTTTTTGTTTACCTTTGCCGTGTCAAAACATCTTTAAACTGTTGTCAAATATGAGCACCATTATATTTCCAAGTCCGGTCTACGGACCGGTGCACAGCCGCCGGTTGGGCCTGAGTTTGGGCATCAACCTGCTGCCGGGCGACGGCAAGATCTGCAACTTCGACTGCCTTTACTGCGAGATCGGATTCAACAAAGACGGGTTCACACGCACCAAGCACCCCTCGCGCGCGGCCGTGGCCGAGGCCTTGGGGCGACAACTCGAACAGATGCACCGCGACGGCAGGCAGCCCGACGTGCTGACCTTCGCCGGCAACGGCGAGCCGACGAGCCACCCCCACTTTGCCGAAATCATCGACGATACCATCTTACTGCGCGACAAATGGTGCCCCCAAGCCAAAATCAGCGTGCTGAGCAACGCCACCTTCATCGGCCGAAAGGCCGTGCGCGAGGCGTTGCTGCGCGTGGATAACAACATTCTCAAGCTCGACACCGTGAGCAACGACTACATCCGCAGGGTGGACCGCCCCACCCAACCGTCGTACGACGTGGAGAAAATCATCGCCAACATGAAGCTCTTCAAAGGCCGACTCATCGTACAAACCATGTTCATGAAGGGCGACGGCACCGACAATACCGGCGACGATTTCGTGAATCCGTGGATAGAGACGCTCAAGGAAATCAAACCGCAAAGCGTGATGATCTACACCATTGACCGCGAGACGCCCGACCACAACCTGCAAAAAGCCACGCCACAAGAGCTTGACGGCATACGCGACAGGGTGACGGCGGCGGGCATTCCCTGCACGGCATCCTATTGAGAAGACAGTAAAAAACGTAAGATTTTTCTGAATTTTCAGGCCCTCGCGCGCCCGATCGATGAGTCGTAAAAACCTGCGGACTATCGCCTTTTCGCACGGTCTGAAAGTGAAAACGGCCGCATCGCACATCGAAAACCGGCGTTTCTCATCGCCATCACGCTCTTATCGCAGGCACACCACATTTTTTGGCGCCGAAACAAGGGCCTCATCGCACCGCGAAACGATAGCAATGGCAGCGCGATTGGATAGTAATCGTCTTGCGATTACTATCCAATCGCGTTGCCGTTTTTGTCAAATTATTACAGAACTCTGATTTTCAGGTAATTACAAAAGACCGTTTTAGCGCGAAAAAAGCGGCCTGCAGGTCGCCGAAACAGAATTTTTCGCGCATGAGAGCGAGTTATTCAAATTATTTCATTGGAATTTCCCGGCCCGCAAACGGGCTTCCGGCCACGATATCGGTCAGTCGGTCTTCTTATCGAAATGGGGCCTGAACACATCCATCATGCGGTACATCCGTTCCAGTTCCACGGGATCGGTGGTCTCGTTGACCACCGTTTGGGCAAACCCCACCATAGCCTTGGCCTCGGGGGTGCGGAGGTATTTCTCGTCCAAGCACCATGTGCCGAGGCGCAAACGGTCAAGGGCATCGGCATCCTTGAACACGTGATACACCTCTAACCACTGCCGGGCGCGGTCGCCACCTTTCCTCAGGATGAGACGGTTGCCGAGGTCGTCGTCGCGGTCGTGATATTTGATCGACTCGTATGCCTCGCCCAAGAAGTCGAGGCTCCCACCGTGACAATAGGTGCGGTAATACTGCGCCGCACGGCCGCCATGCCCCACGTCCAAGTAGTTGTCCTTGCGCCGGGTGTCGTGAAAGATGGCGGCATGTGCCAGAGCCGCCAGCGATCGCTCGTTCATGCCACGCTGATGGCCTATGCGCAGGGCATGGAGCAGTACACGCTCGCAATGGCCCTGTGTGTGGATGTCGATGTTGCCGGGTATCTCCCAAAACTCCACACACGCTTCCATATATCCCGCCCAGTGGATGAAGAGCTGCCTCACCCGTGGCGACTGGTCGTCGATGATGCTCGAAGGTATATTCATTGTATGATTGCAAAAATACGAAAAAAGTCATATCAGGTCAAATTATTTCACTATATTTGCATCAAAAGGATGCAAGAAAATGGACACGATAGCATTTTGGGATATAGACAGGCTGTTCAAGAAAAAGCTGAAGGCGGGAGCCATCGACGAGGCACGGCGATTGCTCTACAACATGACCGTGGCCTATCCGCAAATCGACGACAACGACCTTGCGGGCAACAAGGCCATCATTCATAACGCGTTGGGGCTCGACAAAGCGGTGCCCAACTTCAACCTTGCCTACTTCGTGCCATACGCCATGCAGCTTGCCGACAGCGACTGGAAGGGCGAACGGCGCAACGGGCGCGTGATTCCCTCATTGGGACAGCGCATCACCAACAGGCTGATGAGCGGCATCGCCGAGCGGCCCGACAATTATATCAAGGGTGTGATGCCTTTCTTTCGCAAGGCGTTGCAGCACAACCCGAGCAACAAAGACAACCTGCGGCATCTCGCACGACTGTATGTCAGGGTGAAGCTCAAGGCGCAAGCGGTGAACATCTACAAGCAACTGCTGCGCAATTACAACGACAGTTACCTCTACGCCGAGCTTGCCGAGCTGATGGATGAGCCGCAACACAAGGTGGCACTGCTCTGTCAGGCCATCGCGAGACAGAACAAAGAGGCCTTCAACATGGGCAACAGACTGCGACTGGCAGAGCTGCTTCAGATGCCCGAACCCACGCGCGCCGCATACGAGATCAGGCAAAGCATGGCGGCACGGCAGAAGGCCGGACAGCCCATACCGGCCAACGTGGAGCGTATAGCGAGGATTCTCAACGACTTTACGCCTGTCAGCGAGGCCGAGCAGAAACTCTACTATGAGCGCATGAAACCCTTGGCCGATCGAATCATCAACAGCTGAGACCGGCGACATATCGGTCGAAACAAGTATCACTGACGGTATCTCATGAAAAAAACAAACATCAAAATCGGCCCCGCCACCAAGGAACAGGCGGCCGAGATAGCATCGCTCATCATGACAGCGATGAACCATGACTGTTGCAAGAACTTCGCCGGCGAGCACCGTTCGTTAGACGATTTTCACCGGATGATGACCGAACTGGTGGGCATGGAACATAGCCAGTACAGCTATCGCAACACCACGGTGGCCACAACGGGCCGCAGCCAACTGGCGGGAATATGCGTAGGCTATGACGGCAAAGACCTGCGCCGACTGCGCGAGGCGTTCCTCGAGGCCGCCCGCAGCCATCTCGGCCGCAGCCTCGAGGGCATGGACGACGAGACTCGGGCGGGCGAATACTATGTGGACTCGCTGGCCGTGAAGCCCGAATACCGAGGGCAGGGCATTGCCCGGCGACTGTTGCGCACGGTGATCGAGGCCCACGGCGACCATCAGCCCATCGGACTGCTGGTAGACCAAGGCAACGCCGATGCCCAAAGGTTGTACCAACGGGTGGGATTCCGGCATGTGGACGACACCCGATGGGGCGGACACGCGATGTGGCATCTGCAGTATCCCGTGAAATGCGCGTGGGCAAGGGCCGACGAGCTATCGGAGAAATACCACGATGAACAATGGGGTGTGCCGGTGCATGACGAGCGCACGCATTACATGTTCTTGCTCATGGAGTCGATGTCGTGCGGACTTTCATGGCAGATGATGCTTAAGCGGCAGGAGATCTTCAGGCATTGTTTCGCGGGATTTGACGCCGACACGGTGGCAAGGTTTACCGATACCGACGTGGACCGCATCTTGCAAACCGAGGGAATGATTCGCTCGCGTCGCAAGGTCGAGGGCATGATTGCCAATGCGAGGGCATTTGTGAGGGTGGCCGCCGAGTTTGGATCGTTCGACAAATATATATGGAGTTTCACCCAAGGGCAGTCGATTATCTATCCGTCGCACGCCGACCAATGGGTGACGCGTAACGAGCTGTCCGACCGCGTGGCACGCGACCTGAAACAACGGGGATTCTGCTACGTAGGTTCTACCATTATATATAGTCACCTGCAGGCCATAGGCATCATCAATGACCACCATCCCGGCTGCTTCAGGTATGCCGAACTGGCACGCGGGTGCACGGTGGCGGAGGAATAAAAAAATGCGGGCAGGGAATCGTCATGCCATTCCTTGCCCGCATCATGTTGGGATATATAGGTGCTTATTCCCTTACGATAAAGCTGCCATTGGCCTGATGGGTGGCCAAGATGAGCACCTCGGCAATTTGGACATGCTCGGGAGCCGAGGCGGCATAATAGGCCACATCGGCAATATCGTTGCCCGTGAGCGGCTTGACACCCTTATACACACTGTCGGCACGCGTGGTGTCGCCGTGGAATCGCACATTGCTGAAATTGGTTTCGACCAGTCCCGGCTTGAGGTTGGTGACACGCACGGCCGAATGGGCCACATCTATGCGCAGGCCGTCGGACAGGGCTTTCACCGCAGCCTTCGTGGCGCAATACACGTTTCCGCCCTGATAGGCGGCATCTCCGGCCACGCTGCCCACATTGATCACATGGCCGCGGTTGCGACTTATCATTCCCGGCACGATGAGACGGGTCATGGTGAGCAGGCCCTTGATATTGGTGTCGATCATCCGATCCCAGTCGTCGACATCGCCCTCATACTCGGGCTCGAGTCCCTGAGCGAGTCCGGCATTGTTGATCAGCACGTCAATGACCTTCCAATCATCGGGCAAAGCCTCGATGGCACGACGCGAAGCCTCACGGTCTCGGACATCGAAACAGAGGGTGAGCACCTCGGCATCGAGGCTGGATTTGAGCTTTTCCAACAGGTCGGCACGACGCCCCGTGGCAATGACACGATAGCCGCCCTCGGCAAATTTGCGGGCACAGGCCTCGCCAATGCCACTCGTCGCGCCCGTAATCAATACTGTACGTTTCATATTCAATAATTGTTTTGAACCGATATTGCACGCAAAATTAAACAATAATGGCGAGATGAGAACGCAAAAAATAAAACTTAACAATACAAAATCAAACCGGGATATGCACAGGAATATGAAAAAACAGCTGAAAAATTCTGTTTATGACAAATTTTGAGTATATTCGCAACAAAATATCGCAATGATGAAAAAGCCGGCGGGAATACTCGTGATGGTGCTCGCTCTCATGGCGTGCACCACCATGAAAACAAACAAATCGAAAGAGGATTTCTATCAAAAAACATCCGAACGGGTGGCTGATTCCATTCAGAATCGGACATTTACCGTGGAACTCAACTATGTGACCCCGAGAAGAACAGGGGGGCACCATCTCACCTCACCCTACTCGGTGCGTGTCGAGGGCGACTCGATCTTCAGCTATCTGCCCTACTTCGGGGTGGCCTATCGGGCCGACTGGAACAGCCAATACGGCAGTCCGCTCGACTTCAAAAGGCCTATCAAGGCGATCAACCATGAGAAAACGCGGAAGGGATACTACCGCGTATGGGTGAAAACTGTCAATAACCTTGAACAACTGACATACTATTTCGAGATCTTCGACAACGGAAAGGCATCGCTCGACGTGATGCCCACCGACCGAGA
>DBQL01000057.1:17915-18063 GCA_002305235.1 Prevotella sp. UBA1395
TGCTCTGCCTGATTTCGATGCCGGCAATGGCACAAACGGCAGACCATACGGTGCAGGCGTATTCGATGCGCTATGTGAAAGACCACCTGTTCATGCAGCAGGGCGATGATTTCAACGTGATAGACACTTACGTGGAGTGGCCCGACGT
>DBQL01000057.1:18149-20093 GCA_002305235.1 Prevotella sp. UBA1395
CGGGACAGCTCAAGGATATTCCGGACGACAGACGCTTTTGCTATATCACGGTCGAGGCGCGCGTGAAATCTTATTCTCCCGGACGTTGGATAAGCTATAAGGTGACCTGCCGGACTGAGCCGGGAAGTCTTTCTTCGGTGAAAGCCCAAAACGATACACAATACTATATATATGATATCGGTCGGAAGAAAACGCTCTCCACCGAGGGATTCATCAGGCAAGACTGGGTTCAAGAAGACAATTTGTCGGACGAGTTCTTCTTTGCGGTGTTTGCCCCACTATCCGATGATGACATGGACAGGCTATCGGGGGCTGCCATTCATGGGGTTTGGCCCGAACCGAAAAGCAACGATGTGGGATTCAGTATGGTGTGCCGCACCCCTGATGAGGAACTGAGTTATGAGACTCTGATACCATATCCTATCGTGAGACCTCTCCTGACAAAAGATGCCCGGCAACTCTTGGGCAAGTCGATTGCGAAGATTGTGCCCGACAACATGACACTGCCATTGACGTGGAATGGTGACTCCATATACAAAACCGTGGATACACTGCCGGTATTCAGGGGCGGACAAGAGAAACTCAAGGATTATTTCGCCCGAGAGCCGGAGCCTAAAAACCCCATGCCAGGACGTGTCATGGTGAGTTTTGTGGTAGACAAGGCCGGCGGAGTGCAGGATGTCAGGGTCGTCACGCCACTCTCGCCGGAACTGGACAGGCACGCCGTGGAGTTAGTCAAGGGCATGCCTCGCTTCACGCCGGGATCGTTGCGGGGCGAGCATGTCAACGTAAGAATCTATCTACCGATAGTTTATAAGGGAATCGAAAACTATGAATGAAACGCGGAATCAGGCCGATAATAACATCCATCACCACTCTCATGCCCATGAAAGCAGTCTCTCTCACTCGCAAAAGGACGGGGAACAGAACAGTGATGACCATGCCATGCGGCGCCATCATCACCATCGTCATCACAGCGAGAGATATGAGAGTCACATCAGACACAAACGGCAAAGGGAACTGAAAAAGAAAATTGGAAACGGCTTGACGATCGCCTTCGTCGTATGTGCCGGGGTTATCCTCTCTGCCGCACTGTTTGCACCTCAATTGTTGATGTCATTGTCATCGAGCCAAACAGACCTCGCACCGGGCGTAACCATACAGCCATCTGGCAACATCCATACCCGACTCGACTACAACGGCATAGACGTGTCGCATCACCAAGGCGTGATCGATTGGGAAAAAGTGGGCTACGACACCTGCGTGCAGTTTGTGTACATCAAGGCTACCGAGGGCAGTACGCTCATCGATGAGATGTATCTGCTAAACGTGAAGGGTGCCAAGAAAGCGAAAATACCCGTGGGATCTTATCATTATCTCACCTCGAAAAGCAGCATCGACAATCAATTCCGCAACTTTAGCAGTGTGGTAGACCGCAGTTTTCAGGAACTGGCGCCGGTCATTGACATTGAGGAGGAAGGGCTGTCGGGATGGAGTCGTCAGGACATTCAAGACAGCTTGGCCAAGATGATCCATCTTATCGAACAGCATTACCATTGCTCTCCTATCCTGTATTCCTATTCTAAATTCTATAACCGGTATCTCGCTCCGAGGTTCAACAGCTACCGATTGTTCCTCGCTCACTATAATATCAATCTGCCGATAGTGGCCGGTGCCGGCACGCATAACATCTGGCAACACTCCGATCAGGGTATCGTGGATGGCATAGAAACGCCTGTCGACCTCAACGTCTTTACACAAGGAACGACACTCAAGGATATTCTCATCAGCAATCCGCAATAGGAGCTGTACCCCTTTGCTGTCTCTTTCTACCACAAGCGGTCCGCTTTGCCTCTCGCAAATGATTGTTGTCGACGAGAGAAAACTGCGTTTTGCGACCTTTTCAATACACTTCTTATCTTTTTGACACACAATCATCGCTGT
>DBQL01000057.1:20241-27900 GCA_002305235.1 Prevotella sp. UBA1395
GTTTCATATTTTATGCATACCTTTGCAATGTAAATCATAAACACCTAAAAATAAAATATTAAATTATGAAACACTATGTTTTAATCTCAGTGATGTTATTGATGAGTGTAGCAAGTTTTGGCCGCAAACATGTGAACGAAACAGCAACAGTCGTAGCAGATACCATCTACTATGCTGCTGACCAGACATCGGTATCCGATGCCAATCAAGCTGCATACTATCGCCTATTGTTGACTCAATTCAACGGAAACAACAAGGAAAACGTGTTTACCGACTACTATATGGACGGCACACTCAAGGCTGAAGGCGGATATTCCTTCATTGACTTGGCCAATGACAAGAACTCTGTTTTCAACGGGAAAGTGACAACTTACTACGTGAATGGTAAGGAAAAGATGCACGGCAAATATGAAAACGGCAAGCGTCAAGGCTATTTCACCCTTCAGATGAGAGACGGCAGTGTGGCCGTGATCGCTTATCAGAACGGTAATTCGAAGTTTGATTACTTTATCGTTACCAATCCGGACGGCACGCAGCAGAAGCGTCCCATCTCTGATATCAAGTCTCTCCTGCAATGATCAGGATGTCGATTCACGACAAAAGAGATGATGACCTACTCGAGATTAGATACTTGACAACAAGATAAAAGATTCTCTATTCACAGAAAATAAATTCTCTCTTAATAGAAAATAGATTCTCTCTTAGAATAAATATAAAATCTCTCTTACAATAATAATACAATAAGCAACTACTAAACAAGATGTAAGTCCGTATTCGTGAGAATACGGACTTTCTTTGTTGATGAGCTTACGACGGTCTCAAGCGACGGTAAGCCCGGAACAAACATGTACAGGATCAGATGTCTAAATCGAGTTCCACGGGGCAGTGGTCACTGCCATAGATATCGGTATGTATCTTGGCATCTGCGATTTTATCCCTCAACCGCTCAGAGGCGATGAAATAATCGATACGCCACCCGGTGTTCTTCTCACGTGCCCTGAACCGGTAACTCCACCAGCTGTAAGTCACTTGCTCGGGATAAAGCGTGCGAAACGTATCGATAAACCCACTGTCCAGCAGTACCGACATCTTCTCACGCTCCTCGTCTGTGAATCCCGCGTTGTTACGATTAGTCTTGGGATTCTTCAGGTCTATTTCCTCGTGCGCCACGTTTAAGTCACCGCACACAATCACAGGCTTGTCGGCATCCAACCGTTTCATATAGTCTCGGAAGTCGTCTTCCCACTGCATGCGGTAGCCGAGACGTCTTGGTTTCACCTCGCCCTCAAGTGCTTCTTGCGAGTTGGGCACGTATGCGGTGATGAGATAAAACCCGGGATACTCCAAGGTAATGACCCTACCCTCGTGGTCGTGCATGTCGATGCCCAATCCGTATGACACGCTTATCGGCTCGTGCTTGGCGTAAATGGCCGTACCGCTATACCCCTTCTTGTCGGCATAGTTCCAAAAAGAGCGATAACCCTCAAACTGAAGGTCGAGCTGTCCGGCCTGCATCTTCGTCTCCTGAAGACAGAAGAAGTCGGCATCGAGCCTTTTGAAATAAGCCTCGAAGCCCTCACTGATCACATTGCCATTATCATCGGTCTTGGGCTTGACACAAGCGCGCAGCCCGTTTACATTCCATGATACAAACTTCATCGTGTTACTGTTTAGCGGTTGACACCAATTTGAAATAAGTCTTTTTGAATAATGCATCACTCTGCTCTTCGTCACCCATCTGCAATCCGTATGTATTCATATAAAGAACCATTTCCGAAGAAGCCGTGTTAAAGTTGCCCAACGAATATTCGTCGCCATTCATAAAATAGACGATACAATCGTACACCTGCTTGGATGTGGCAGCCGTGAACTTGAGCGCGCGCGGTATGACATTCATCGTATAGCCCTCGTCGACGATGCTGTAAAATCCCACCAAGCACGTAAGATCCTCGGCCGGCAGTTTCTTCACGTCGGCAAGCAGCGTGCTGTCTACAATCGACGTGAAGCTCTTGGCCAGTATGCTCACCGGGAAATCCTTGATGGTGATGACCGAATCGACCGTCCACGAAATATTTTTCACCGTGTCCGGGATGCCGACGAGACTCTCCGAGTAGAGCATGTAACCCGAATAAGTACCCTGCATCTTGCTCATTGCCTTTTTCATTTCCTGCAACGAGGGACCGTTATCATCGTTGTCGTCATTAAGACAAGCAGTTAATCCGAGTGTGATGAGCATGCACCACACCATGTAATACCATTTCCTTTTCATTACTTTTGTCTTATCAGATTCATAAATTCCTCACGTGTCTTGGCTTGATTGAACGCTCCGCTGAAGTCGGAGGTGGTCGTCACGGAGTTGTGCTTCTCCACACCCCTCATCTGCATGCACATGTGTTTCGCCTCGACCACCACCATGACGCCCAGTGGTTTGAGCGTTTCTTGAATGCAATCCTTGATTTGTTGGGTGAGTCTCTCCTGCACTTGCAATCGGTGCGAGAAGATGTCCACCACCCTTGCGATCTTGCTCAGTCCGGTAATGTACCCGTTGGGGATATAGGCCACATGCACCTGCCCGTAGAAAGGCAGAATATGATGCTCGCACATCGAGTAGAAATCGATGTTCTTCACAATGACCATTTGGTTGTATTCCTCCTTGAACAAGGCATCGGTGAGCACTTTATGCGCGTCCTGCGTATAGCCTCGGGTAAGAATCTGCATGGCCTTGGCCACACGCATGGGCGTCTTGGTAAGCCCCTCACGCTCCGGGTCTTCACCCAAGAGCTTCAATATGGCATGAAAATGCGAGGCCATCTCGTCAAGCCCCGGGCGAAATTCTGTTTCAGGATTCATTCTGCGATATAGTGATTAAATAGGATAAGATGGCCGTGTATGCCCTGCCACGGGTATGCCGGCATTAATATTGTACTGTGATTTTTCCCGAGACGATGGTTGCCGAGCGATAACCCATGGCCTTTACCTGTTTCAAGACCTTCATGGCTTCTTGATAACTCCTGAAGTTTCCCACCCGACAGATCCATCGCGGAGAATAGAAGTGCACATAGATCGGCAGCTCGGGATACTTCATTTTGATGGCGTTGCCAATCTGTTGTGCCCGCTGTCTG
Organism: Prevotella sp. UBA1395; assembly: GCA_002305235.1. GTDB lineage: Bacteria > Bacteroidota > Bacteroidia > Bacteroidales > Bacteroidaceae > Prevotella. The sequence goes on from DBQL01000057.1 coordinate 23,364, forward strand.
TCGTCGCGCGTGTTTCCTCCGGCGAAAGCCTGCACACGATACCCGGTGACCTTGCGGCTTCCGCGCATCACCTTCTTGCGCATGTCTATCGTGGGGATGTTCATTTCGCCATCGACATCCTCACTGCGTTCCGTCTCACGACTTTTGTTCTCGGCGCGTTTCCGGGCTTCGGCGGCCCTGCGTGCCTCCTCGGCTTTCTCGGCCTCGCGGGCGTGGGCACTGTCGTCATCGCCCTCTTTCACCCCTGTCTTGGTAACATCCTGCGGTGTCTTCACCGTCGATACCGTTGCGGCACCCGGCTTGGCGGGCGTGGTGACATCCTGTGGCGAGGTTGCCTTGCCATTCACAAGGTCGTCGATTTCCTTGCTTTGGCTGACCACCACCGTACCCTTGCCACCCTTATTCTGCTTGAGATGGTCCAAATAAGTCTGTGCGCCGGCTTTCCCCACGGCACATAGAGCGATGACCGCAAACAGGGCAAATCTCTTTGTATTCATATCATCATGTACATAAGACCTCGTCGCCGATGGGCGCAAGGATATGTCTGTACTTGAAAATTATCAAACATTGAACCCTGAAAGCCCTACTCCCGCAGATACCTCCCGACCGTAATTCCACGTCCGGGAGATAACGGAGCCCGACTTTCAAAGTTCAATGCGGGTTGCTATTCTTTTACTTCTTCCAAGCGTCAATGATGCCCTTGAAGTCGGCCACCTTCAGCGAGGCACCACCAATCAGGCCACCATCGATATTGGGTTTGGCGAAAAGCTCGGGCGCATTGCCTGCGTTGCAGCTGCCACCATAGAGAATCGAAGTGTCGTCGGCAGCCTCCTGACCGTACTTCTCGGCAACGATCGAACGAATGTATGCCAACATTTCTTCTGCCTGATCGGATGTGGCGGTCTTGCCAGTACCAATGGCCCAAATCGGCTCGTAAGCGAGCACGATGTTCTTCCACTCCTCGGCGCTGAGGTGGAACACAGATCCTTCAAGCTCGGCCTTCACCACCTCGTTCTGCTTGTCGGCTTCACGCTCCTCAAGGGTCTCACCGCAGCAGAAGATCACCTTCAGTCCGTTGGCCAGCGCCAACTGCACCTTCTCTTTCAGGATAGCGGCTGTTTCTCCGTAATACTGGCGACGCTCCGAGTGTCCGAGAATCACATACTGCGCACCGGTAGACTTCACCATAGCGGCAGACACCTCTCCGGTGAAAGCACCCTTCTCCTTGTCGGCACAGTTTTCGGCACCGAGGGCAACAACGTTCTCATCCAGCACATCGGCCACCTTGGCCAAATGGATGAACGGGGTGCAGATCACCACGTCACAGTTGGGTTTGTCTGCTACCAGCACGTCGTTGATTTCCTTGGCCAAAGCCACGCCTTCTTGCAGGGTCTCGTTCATTTTCCAGTTGCCTGCTACAATTTTCTTTCTCATAACTAATTACAATTAAACGGTTGATATTTTTGATCAATCTATTCGCTTTCGGTCATGCCGCGTCTCTGTTTCCTGATGCTCAGCAGTCGGGTCTTGCGTCTCACCACCTTGCTCCACGCCCATGTGCGGTCGGCAAGGGTGAGCAGGATGAGCGGCAGGAAGAACCACAGCATCACCGAGGTGATGGTCTTCGCCACCGAGTCGCGGGGCATTTGCCCGATGGGCAGCCTGTCGATGGGGCCTTTCAGCTCGTCGCTGCCGGGCAGCATGTTGTGGCTCCACTTCCTGATGATGGTGCCGTCTTTGAGCAGCAGCAGTCCGGGGTTGCTGCGTATAACGGTCTTGAGCGTGGTCTCATCGGTGAGGCAAAAGGGATATTCCGCCCCGGTGATGTTCTCCCAATGGGCTATCTCCTTTTCCGAGGAGGCCGTGAGGCAGTAGAATGGGATTTTCTCCTGCTGCGCATACTCGTATATCTGGTCTATATCTCCGAAGTTTGAGTCGTCGGCCTTGCCCAGATGGGGCGAGATGAGCAGAAAAGTGTAGCCTTTCTTGCCGAGCACTTCCTCGGTGATATCATCACCCTCGCCCATCATGATGGAGAAATCGTGTATGGGAGGAACATATCCGGCCTTGGTCTGCACGGTCTTGGAGTCGATAAACTGCCATGTGGAGTCGGGGTAATTCTCCAAGGAGAACTCCTCGCGCCGGCCGTTCTTCTCCAAGATAAAGGTGGTCTCAAACTGCGGCTGGGGTGCTCCGGGCGGTATTTCCATGCCCTTGAGGATATTCACGCCCACATGATAGGGTCTGAAGTCGAATATCGGAAGGGTGTAAAGACAATAGAATCCGGTGAGGAAGATGAACAGGATGGTGAAATTGATGGCTATCCATTGGTTCGACCTCGAGATAAACCGGTACATGCCCAACGGCCATTTCATCAGCACGGCGGCACATGCCAACAGCACTATGTTCTTGACAAGGGTCTGCGTGTTGGTAAGTTTCACGGCATCGCCAAAACATCCACAGTCGCTCACGGGATTGGCAATGGCCACCCATAGGGTGACAATGGTCATGCCCGCCATAAACAGCAGCGACAGCAGCGACACCCGTCGGCGACGGATGGCAAACAGGATGAAGATGCCGAGCGAGAACTCCAACGCCGACAAGATCATCGACAGGGCCAAGGTCACCGTGTCGGGAACCACGGAAACCATGCCCAACGCCCCGAGATAATCCTGTATCTTGTATTGTGTGCCGAGCGGGTCGACAGCCTTGACATATCCCGAGAAGACGAAGGTCAGTCCCAAGAGCAACCGACAAACGTTCACGATGACACGCTTGCCCCACCCTAACTCGCGAGCACGCCCATTCTGGCGAGCAGGCTCTCGCGATGCCGTTTGCGACAGCTCCTCACGCTCGGGGCCGCCGTGGCCTGTGGTTGTATCTTCTTGCAACATGACTATCCGGTTATCACAATCTTTTACTTGAAAAACTCTCTCTGCTCTATACCACTGTCATTCGGCAAGACGAATGGCGCCAAACACCGCGTAATTGATGATGTCCATATAGTTGGCATCGACACCCTCAGACACCAACGCCTCGCCATGAATATCCTCCAGTTCCTTCACGCGCTGTATCTTGGTCAGAATAAAATCCGTATAGCTGCTCACACGCATCATGCGCCATGCCTCGCCATAGTCGTGATTCTTCTTGACCATCAGCCCGTAGGCCTCGCCGGCATGGCGGTCGTAGAGCGTCATGGCCTCGTCCGGAGAGATGTCTACACCATCGGAGAAACCGCGCTCAAGCTGAATCAGTCCCACGATGCCATAATTGATCAGCGCGACAAACTCCGGGCGGATGCCCTCGCCCACCAACGATTGGCCGGTAATCTCCAACTCACGGATGCGCTTGGCCTTGATCATCAATTGGTCGGTAAGCGACGACGGGCGCAAAATGCGCCACGAAGCACCGTAGTCGTGCAACTTTTTGACAAAGAGTTCACGACATTCTGCCATCACGTTCTTAAACTGGTGTTCTGTGTTTTGTTCTGACATAACAGTTGCAAAGTTAGTCAAATAAATTGGAATATCTCAACAGTGGAAAAGAAAAATCGCCATGCACACCTTAATTTATATTAGTCCTCGGCAGGCCGTCAACCATCTGCCACGCCACCGCACGCCACCGAGACAAGTGCCGAGCGCATGCGGCGAGACACCGACAGGCGTGCCGGCAGCGCGAAAAAATGTTGTTGAAATAATCGGAAAAAACGCTTACCAAGATGCCTCGCGCCGGCCATCGCGCCCGCTTCAGGTGGAAAATCGAGGAAAAACAATGGTTTCACAAACGGCTACAAACCAACAACTTGTAAAATATTGACAAACCGACGCCTTGCGATTGCTATCTTTTCGCGTCGCGATTGCTATCTTTTCACGTCGCGATGACTATCTTTTCACGACTCGAAAAGAGCCGTTTCCGGTCTGGAAAAAACGAGATGGGCCGACGAAAACGGCATTTTTGAGAGCAAAAGCCGACAGAAAAGGAGTAGCGACGACAATATTTTCACTCCCGAAGGCCTACGCCGTCACTTTTTGACAAGACAAATTGGGCTGTGAAAATTCAGAATAATCATGACAAAACGAGATGTCCCTCACCGTTCCGGTCATGGTTCGGCCTGCCGCCGGCGTATCACCCTCACCGTGCCGCAAAGGGCATCATAGCGCACCTGAAGAGAGTCGCGCCTCACCCGCAGCCGGTTTTTCTCGCCCAAATCGGTGGCGCGCGCATGGGCCGCGATGGTGGCTTGCAGGGCCGAGTCGGTACGCGCGATGTCGGCCTGCGTCATCACCAGCGAGGCCTCCTGCCATATCTTGAGTGCCCGTTGGCGCGATTCCACCGCGCCGGGATGCTTGGCACGCAACTCCCTGATGGCCATGAGCGTGCGCGAATAGTCCTTGCGCTGATAAAGAGAGTCTATGCGGTGCATGAGCGCACCGGCCTTCTGGTCTTCGGTCTGCCGGCAAGACACCATGAAAATCAGTGCCAGCAATGGGATGAACGTTCTCATAACGACAACAAAGTTAATGAAAAATATCCATCT
>DBQL01000057.1:27978-28283 GCA_002305235.1 Prevotella sp. UBA1395
AGCCTCGGCATGGAGTGCTATGTGGTGGGCGGATATGTGCGCGACCTGTTTCTCGAACGACCCTCGAACGATATCGACGTGGTGGTGGTGGGCAGCGGCATCAAGGTGGCCTCGAAACTCAAGGAGACGCTCGGCGCAAAGGCTCACCTGTCTGTCTTTCGCAACTTCGGCACCGCACAGGTGAAGTATCGCCATCAGGAGGTGGAGTTTGTGGGTGCCCGACGCGAGAGCTACAGCCACGACAGCCGCAAGCCGCACGTGGAGGACGGCACCCTCGAAGACGACCAAAACCGCCGCGATTTCAC
>DBQL01000057.1:28319-32554 GCA_002305235.1 Prevotella sp. UBA1395
ATCACTTTCTCCGACGACCCACTGCGCATGCTGCGGTGCGTGAGATTTGCCACCCAACTGAGGTTTTACATCGAGGAGGAGACCTTCGAGGCCTTGGAACGCAATGCCGAACGCATCAAAATCATCAGCGGAGAACGCATCGAGGAGGAACTCAACAAGATCATGCTGACCGACCAACCCAGTCGAGGATTTGTGGATTTGCAACGGTGCGGACTGCTCAAGCTCATCCTGCCGGAGCTGGATGCGCTCGACATTGTGGAGACACGCAACGGCCGGGCACATAAGAACAACTTCTTTCACACCTTGGAAGTGGTAGACAATCTGTGCAGGGCACAGAAGGAAAGGCTTGCCGAACTGCAGGCAATATGTGACGACGAAGCCACCGACAACGAGCAAAAACAAAACTGCGAGGCCGAGATGGCCCGCCTCAACGAGCACAAGCTGTGGCTGAGATGGGCCACCCTACTCCACGACATCGGCAAGGCCAAGACCAAACGTTGGGACAACGCCGTGGGATGGACGTTCCATAACCATAATTATATCGGAGCCAAAATGGTGCCCACCATCTTCAGACGCATCAAACTGCCGATGGACTCGAAGATGAAGTATGTGCAGAAACTCGTAGACCTGCACATGCGACCCATCGCCATTGCCGACGAAGAGGTGACCGACAGCGCCGTGAGACGACTGGTGAACGAGGCCGATGACGACGTGGATGACCTGATGATGCTCTGCGAGGCCGACATCACGAGCAAGAACAGGGTGAAGAAAGAGCGATTCTTGGAAAACTTCAGGCTTGTCAGGGAGAAAATTGCCGACCTGCATGAAAAAGACTATAAACGCCTGTTGCAACCCGTAATAGACGGCAACGAGATCATGGAGTTGTTCCACCTCAAGCCCTCGCGCGAGGTGGGCACGCTCAAACAAACTCTCAAAGATGCCGTGCTCGATAACAAAGTGCCCAACGAGCGTGAGCCGCTCATGCAGTTGCTTGTGAAAAAAGCAAAAGAAATGGGGCTTTGCTAAAAAGCCACAACGTTTGTTAAAAACCGGAGGAAACCTGCGAGTTTTCGCCGGTTTTTCGTAATTTTGCACATCGAAAAAACTGACAAACATGTATCAGTTTTGCCTTATCAATGTGATATGGATAACGCAATTTGTCAATATTTAATGTAATATATAATAATAGGTATGAAAGTTAAAAATTATTTGTTAGTAGCGGCAGCTTCTCTTGCGTTGGTGTCTTGTGGGGGCAAAGGCAGTCAGGGCATGCCCAATTTCGGCGATAATGAGTTTGCCGTCACCACTGTCGGCACCCAAAACACCGGGTTGCAGACCACCTACCCCGCTACCATCAAAGGTATTCAGGATGTGGATGTCAGGCCGAAAATCTCAGGATTCATCACCAAAGTGCTTGTACACGAAGGCCAGACGGTGAGCGCCGGCCAAGTGATGTTCATCCTTGACAGTGAGACTTATCAGGCCGCCGTGAGGCAGGCGCAGGCCGCTGTGAACACGGCGCGCGCACAAGCCAATACCGCCCGACTGACCTACGAGAACAACAAGAAGCTCTTCGAGAAAAACATCATCGGACAATATGAGCTGTCTACCTCAGAAAATACATACACCACGGCACAGGCCAACGTGGCTCAGGCACAGGCAGCATTGGCCTCTGCGCGCGAAACGCTGAGCTGGTGCACGGTCAAAGCACCTGCCGCCGGCATCGTGGGAAGCCTTCCTTACAAGGTGGGAACACTCGTGAGCGCATCCAATGCCCTGACCACCGTGTCGAATATATCCACGATGGAAGTGTTCTTCTCGCTCAGCGAGGGCGACATCCTGAATATGTCGAAGTCGGCAGGAAGTGCCGCCGCGGCGATACAAGAGATGCCCACGGTGAAACTTCTCTTGGCCGACGGAACAACTTACAATCATCCGGGCAAGGTGGTGAAGATGAGCGGAGTGATCGATGCAGCAACAGGGTCGTACTCTCTCATAGCCCATTTCCCCAACCCCGAGCGACTGTTGAAAAGCGGTGGAGCCGGACAGATCATCGTTCCGATAGAGAGAAACAACGCCATCGTGATTCCGCAGGAGGCCACTTCGCAGGTGCAGGACAAGGTATTCGTGTATATCGTGGGCAAGGATAACAAGGTGAAATACTCCGAAATCAAGGTGAACCCGCAGAATGACGGCAACAATTTCATCGTGACCGAGGGTCTTCACGCCGGCGACCGCATCGTGACCAAAGGCATTACGAAGCTCTCTGACGGCATGGAAATCAAGCCCATCACCGTACAGCAGTACATGAAGAAGATTGAAGAAGCCGAGAAACTTGGAGCCGCCCAGGGCAATGCCGGCGATTTTGCCAAGGCAATGGGAGGAAAATAATCAAGACAATGGAGTGTTTGTAAACCCCGAAGACCGGCGGCATTGGGCCAAAAGACACCGATGTCAAAGCACTATCCGCCAATCTCACAAACACAAAACTCAAAGTTAAAAGCTCAAAGTTCAAAGAAACTATGACATTTTCAAATTTCATTAAACGCCCGGTATTATCCACGGTAATATCGATATTCTTCGTGTTGCTGGGTACCATCGGACTCGTTTCGCTGCCTATCGAGCAGTATCCCGATATCGCACCGCCTACCATCGTGGTCCAAACAACCTATCAGGGCGCCGATGCCAAGACCGTCTTGAACTCGGTCATCACGCCATTGGAGGAAAGTATCAACGGCGTGGAGAACATGACCTACATGCAATCCACCGCCACCAACGCCGGTATGGCCATGATTACGGTCTACTTCAAGCAAGGAGCCGATGCCGACATGGCTGCCGTGAACGTGCAAAACCGTGTGTCTCAGGCGCAGGCACTGCTGCCCGCCGAGGTAACCCGAGTGGGTGTGACGGTGCAAAAACGGCAGACATCCAACGTGATCATCTTCTCGCTGACCACCGATGACGGCCGATACGACAGTAAGTTCCTGACCAATTACAGCAACATCAACATCATCCCGTTGCTGCAACGTATCAATGGCGTGGGTAATATCCAAAGTTTCTCGACCGAGACCTACTCCATGAGAATATGGCTTCAGCCCGACAAGATGAAGCAATATGGTCTCATACCGAGCGACATCACTGCCGCGCTGGCCGAGCAGAACATCGAGGCCGCCCCGGGTGCGATAGGCGAAAACAGCAATGTGGCATACGAATACACCTTGCGTTACAAAGGAAGGCTCTCCACAGTAACCGAATATGAGAACATTATCCTGTCGAGCAAGACCACGGGCCAGACCTTATACCTGAAGGATGTGGCCAAGATGGAGCTGGGAAGTCTCATGTATAATGTCCACATGACGAACAACGGCAAGCCCGCCGTGATGGGAATGGTACAGCAAATCGCCGGATCGAACGCCACACAGATTGCCACCGACGTAAAAAAAGCGCTGGATGAGGCACAGAAGTCGATGCCTCCCGGCATGAAATACACCATCGAGCAGGATGTGACCGAGTTCCTTTTCGCGTCCATTCATGAAGTGGTCTTCACCTTGGTACTTACCCTTCTCCTCGTGTTCCTTGTGGTATATGTCTTCCTGCAAGACTTCCGCTCGACACTTATCCCTATGATTGCCGTGCCGGTGGCATTGATCGGAACATTCCTTTTCCTATGGATTTTCGGGTTCTCCATCAACCTTCTCACGCTCTCGGCATTGCTATTGGCCATCGCCATTGTGGTCGACGACGCCATTGTGGTGGTTGAAGCCGTGCACGCCAAGCTCGATCAGGGCTATCAGAAGGCCATGACGGCCGCACTGGATGCCATGAATGAGATTTCGGGCGCTATCATCTCCATCACCCTCGTAATGGCAGCCGTGTTCGTTCCGGTATCGTTTATGGGTGGCACCTCGGGTACATTCTACCGCGAGTTCGGTGTGACGATGGCTGTCTCGATTGTGATTTCGGCCGTCAACGCCCTCACATTGTCGCCCGCTCTCTGTGCCATCTTCCTCAAACCCCACAATAAAGATGAGGAAAAAGCACACTCCACGTTCATCAGTAGGTTCCACGACGGCTTCAATCACGTATTTGACAAAACCACGGAGAAATACAAGAAAGGTGTCACCCGCATCATCAACCATCGCATTATCACGGCCCTTACCGTTGTCGTGGGTATCGTTGCGCTTGTCGCTTCGATGGCTTTCACCAGTACAGGACTTGTTCCTAACGAGGATACG
>DBQL01000225.1:0-12415 GCA_002305235.1 Prevotella sp. UBA1395
AGTACCCGCGACGGCAAATTGGTGCTGGGGTCGTCGAAGGGGCTGACCATTGTCGACGCCTTCGACCCGAAGTCGCTCTACAAAGGCAGGCTCAGCTTTACCCAACTGTGGGTGAACGGTCGGCAGGAGTGGGGTGGCAGCCGGTTTCTCGACAGAGATATCGCGTCGGCAAGCGAGGTGAATGTGAGAGAGGGCGACAAGTCGTTTGTCATCGAATTCTCGTCGCTCAACTATCTTAACGACCGGCAAGGGCTTTACAGCTACCGCATGAAAGGCTACGACGACAAGTGGACCACGCTTCAGCCGGGCGAGCATTCGGTGAAATACACGTCGCTGCCCCCCGGCAGTTACCATTTCGAGGTGAGGTATGTAGCCACGCCCGGTCATGAGACTTTTCAGGAAATCGGTCTTGAGGTCAATGTATCGCCCTACTTTTGGAAGAGCAGATGGTTTGTGTCGGCCATGTTGTTGCTGGTCGTGCTGATGGCTGTTGCGATGTATCGGCGTCGCATGGAGATGACCAAGCGTCAGGAGCGCGAGCGTATCTTGGCACCCATCGAGAAGGCATTGGCAGAAAGCGACACGCCGCAACTGCTGCAAAAGCGCATCGAGGCTATCATGAGCAACCAGCGACGATATGCCAGCAGCAGGGAAAAGGTGGTGGAGGCCGACCGTGAGGAGTCACTGCAGAGACAGCGGCCGTTCATGGAGCGTGTTATGGAGGTGATGGAGCAAAACTATGGCAACCCTGAGTTTGGCGTGACAGAAATGAGCGAACTGCTCAATATGAACAAGGCCGCGCTCAGCAAGAGCCTCAACGCGGAGATCGGATTGTCGACAAACCAGTTTATCAGAAACTATCGATTGGAAATCGCCAAGAAGTTTATCAGTGAGAACGTAGCCAATCGAAACATCACCGAGATAGCCTATCGGGTGGGATTCAACGACCCCAAGTATTTCACAAGATGCTTTACCAAGCTCTACGGCATTGCCCCATCGGCCTATAAAGCAGACAGATAAGGGGGTGAAAACAATTATCCACCTATTATTTTTTTTTGTCCACCTGCGCAAAGTTAGCCTTTCTTAACTTTGCCACATCCTATCGGACCATAAGCATCCGTGCGCGCTGTCGTGCCGCAAAGCAATGCATGCTGAACGGCAGGGGCATAAGCCCGAGAAACGGCAGGGCAACGGATGAAGACTAACCGAAATGCACGAAAGACGCGCCGACAGCCTTAAACCCGGCGCGCGGGAGAGATTCCTAAGGACAAACCAATATTATTATTAATAACCTAAAAACAAAAAAAATGAGAAAACAACTATTCTCGGTGATGCTGTCTCTGAGTGTCATGGGTGGTATGGCATTATGCCCCGTACCCGGCATGGCTGCAACAGAGCAGTCGCAGACCATTTTGGTCAGGGGTCAGGTTGTAGACCAAGAGGGCCAACCGCTTATTGGCGCCACCCTGAAAGTAAAGGGAACCAATGAGGGAACGGTGACAGACCTTGACGGTAAATTCGAGTTGAACGCTCCGGCAAATGCCACGCTCGTGGTGAGCTATGTGGGATATACCGACCGGGAGGTCGCTGTGCGAGGCCGGGCAATGCTCGATCAGATCCTCTTGGCCTCTGATGACAAGGTGCTCGACCAAGTGGTGGTCGTGGGATATGGCACGCAAAAGAAAGCAGACCTTACCGGGTCGGTGTCGGTGGTGAATGCCGAGGAACTCAAGAAGGTGTCCAATTCGAATATCTCGACCATGCTCGAGGGTAAGGTTCCGGGGGTGCAGATCACCACAGACGGACAGCCCGGCGCAGACCCTTCGGTGCGAGTTAGAGGCATCGGATCCTTCGGGGATACCGCTCCGCTATATGTCATCGACGGCGTTCCTGTGGGAACGACCATCCGAGACTTCTCTCCCAACGACATCGCGTCTATTCAAGTGCTGAAAGATGCGGCGGCAGGAGCAATCTATGGATCCAGAGCCGGCAACGGTGTGATTATCATCACGACCAAGAATGGGCAGAAAGACCAGCCCCTCAAGGTGGATTACTCGGGGTATATGGGTGTGGACAACGTCTCCTCGGGGGTCTATGACGTGATGGATGCCAATCAATACAGCCGGCACATCGCACAGGCGTGTGTCAATTCGAACACAACCATACCCGGAGGTTATCAGGTAGATGCCGCTACGGGCAACTATCGTTTCATGGATGATACCAATACCGACTGGTTTGACGAGGTGTTCAAGACCGGAATCAGGCAAAATCACAACGTGAATTTCAGCGGAGGTGGCGCGAAAAACACATATAACGTCTCGCTCGACTATTTCAACCAAAAAGGAACTCTCGAGGGAGCCGGACCGAACTATAAGCGATACACCGCACGTGTGAACAACACGATGGAGACAAAGTTTGTGAAATTCCGCACGAGTGCCGTATATTCGCACTCCTCGCAAGACGGAATGGGACTCTCTAATGCGTCTGAATACGTACAGGGACTATATGGAGACGTGACCAATGTGCTTCGAGGCACACTGCTGATGCAGCCCACGATCAAGGCCTACGACTCTTCGACATGGGTGCTTGACGACAGGGTGGGACTGGCCGGAGGATACAACTATGATGCCTACGGATATGGCGTGTATTACGACAACATCCACGGCGACATCTCTGCATCCAATCCTTTGCTGGTCAATAACCTGTTGCAGCGCAACACAAGGGTTGACAGATTCGTGGGAACAGGGTCGGCAGATGTAGACGTTATGAAGGTTTTCGGGTTTGAGAACAAGAATCACAACTTGCATTACAATCTCAATCTCTCTTACAGTGTTACGAATGCCAAGGACCGTACGTGGATATCTGCATGGGCACAAAGCAACCGTGTGTACCTCGACAAGAGCAATGAGAGGCTCACTAAGGCGAGCAGGAGTTATACCGACGCCCTGATCGAGCATACGATGACCTACGATGGCCATATCGGAAAGCACAACATCAATCTCTTGGGAGGTTACACTTATGAGGAAGAAAACACCGACCTGCTCTCGGGAACGGGCATAGAGATGTACGAACCCTATTTTCTGCAATTGCAAAACAGCAAGACACGCGTTGCCAGCTCATACGAATACAAGCACATCATCAAGTCGTGGATTGGGCGATTGAATTACAATTACGACGAGAAATATCTTTTCTCGGCCATCGTCAGACGCGACGGCAGCACCCGATTGTCAAGTGATATACGATGGGAAACGTTCCCGTCGGTATCGGCAGGCTGGCGTTTCGACAAGGAAAAGTTCTTCCCATTCAGCCACGACGTGGTCAATTTGTTCAAGATCCGAGCCAGTTACGGTGTGCTCGGAAATGAGAATATCGGTGAATATCAGTACATGGCGACGATGGTTCGCAACAACATGACTTATAGTTTCAACAACAGTGCCGTGACGGGTTCGGCGGTATCTGTCTTCGTAAACAACAATATCTCTTGGGAAAAACGAAAGACGACCAACGTGGGTATAGACCTCGCGATGTTCAACAATCGCTTGGAGTTTACCGCAGAATGGTATAAGAACCGTTCGGAAGACCTCCTTCATGGTGTTCCCGTGCCCGAACAGGCCGGCGTTTCCAATACCACTGTGATCATGAACGCGGCATCGATGGACAATAGCGGACTTGAGTTCTCGGCTACATACCGCAACCGCGACCATGCGTTGAAATATGAGATTGGTGCCAATCTCAGTACGCTCAAGAACAAAGTGACCTCGCTTGGATTCGGCACCTCGTCTTATATCACCGGTGCTTACGCCACATTCGTGGGTCAGGAGATAGGACAGTTCTACGGATGGGTATATGAGGGTATTGCCCGAACACAGGAAGACTTGGACAATCACGCCACGCAGCAGGGCGCCAACGTCGGAGATTGCCTCTATCAAGACGTTAGTGGTCCCGACGGAACGCCCGATGGCAAGATCGACGAGAACGATCAGGTGGTGCTGGGAAGCGGTCTGCCCAAGGTAAACTTTGGTATTAACGCACGCTTGGAGTACAAAAACTTCGACCTCAGCATCTCTACCTACGGCGCACTCAACTATCATGTCTCTGACGATATATACAACAGCTTGAACTCTGCTTACGGATGGGGCAACCGTGATGTCAGGATGCTCGATGCCAACCGGTTCTCGGAAGACGGGAAGACCTATCTGTCGGACGTGCCTCGTACATACGCTACGAACAATGCGGGAATGCCTTGGAACGACCTGTTCAGCTCACGCAAGATCCAAAACGCCGCTTATTGGAAGATTGCCAATGTGGAACTGGGCTGCAACCTGCCCGACAAGTGGTTTGGAGGATATGTTTCCGGCGTGCGCGCCTATATCTCGGCACAAAACCTCTACACCTTCACGGGGTATCATGGATATAATGTGGACTATGCCGGAGGAACGTTCACGCCCGGATATAACTTCAGTTCTTTCCCCAGTGCACGCAGTTTGATGTGCGGCATCCACTTCACTTTCTGATCAAGCGAAAGTACAGACAGTCTTCGACTACTATTTAACAAGATATATTACGAGTCATAGAATATGAAACTATATAATATTTCCCTTGCCCTGTTACTGGGTCTTGGCACGTTGACCTCGTGCAATGAAAGCATGGATTTGGTCAATCCGAACGAGCAAACCACCGGTACTTTCGGCTTCAATCCCAACGATTTGGAGGAGAGTGTGATAGCCGCCTACAACCATATCCGCATGGAAGGCTCTTATGCTCGTGTGGGATACATGATCGATGTGTGTCGTGGCGACGAAGCATGGAACTCCTCTCAGGTGTGGTATATGCCCTTTGACGACCTCAATGCACCTGTAACAAGTGATATAACATGGTGGCCTTGGCGCGAGTGGTACTACACCATCAACGTATGCAACTTCGTGATCTCACGCTGTGGAACCGATGATTCGCAGCTCTCCGAGCAGATGCGACGCATCAAGGGGCAGGTGCTTTTCTTGCGTGCGCTGTCCTATTATAATCTTGCGGGATACTATCAGAATCCTCCGCTCATCACCGATTATGCTAATTATTCCACCCTTGACGGCCTTTATGGTGCCAACAGCACCTACGACGAGGTTCTCGACCAAGTGGAGCAGGATTTCGTCGAGGCCATCAGTCTGCTGCCTACGCGCGATGCCGGAGGCGAATGGGCCGGCGGTCGGGCCACCCGTGGGGCGGCGGCCGGATACTATGCCCGCGCGCTGATGCAGCGTCACAAGTATGGAGAAGCGCTTACGGTGCTCAAGGATATTATCAGCCAGAAGTATGGCAGCTATAAGCTCATGCCCAACTATGGTGACAATTTCCGCGAGGGCGCACCGTATGAGAACAATGCCGAGAGTCTTTTCGAGGTGCAATTTCTCGATTATGGCAGTCAGGGCATAGACGATGAGTGGACCCCGGTGAATACAAGCGCGAATGCCACACAAGGCTCTGCCATCGAGAGCAACTTCGCCCCGGGCCGCTATGGTGGCTGGGCCGACATCTCTGCGTCGCCTTGGCTCTATGAGCTTTTCAAGCAAGAGCGCACCACCAAGGGTAAACTCGACCCGCGCCTGTATTGGACTATCGGCACGTATGAGACCGACTGGGAAGACTTTGAGTATGGCAACATGTGCTATGGGGAACAGCTGACGCTCACCGACACAGTGGTGACCAACAATGTGAACGGTGGACTTCCGATAGCCAAATTCACCAATATGCGCACCGGTCTCTATGACAAGGTGGTGACCGGACTTCACGATGGCATCAACTTGCGCATGATGCGCTACTCTGATGTGCTGCTGCGCGCCGCCGAATGTGAGAACGAAGTGAACGGACCTACACAGCAGGCCATCGACTGGATTAACCAAGTGCGTGAGCGGGCAGGGCTTGCCGACCTCAATCTTGCCGACTTCCCCACGGCCGACAGGCTCTTTGAGCAGATCGCGAACGTGGAGCGTCCCAAGGAGTTCGGATGTGAGTTTGGTCGTGGTCTCGACCTCATCCGCTGGGGATTCTTCTATGATGCCGGCCGAATGGCACAGTTGAAAGAGCACGGAACGTTTCGTCGGTCGCTCCATCGGGCCAAAGAGCCGGTGAGATATGCCGATATCGCGAACGACCCGGAACTGAAAAGCTCTTACGACAATTATATGCCGGGACACGAGTTCTTGCCTATCGTGCAGACGCTGACCAACAAGAACCCGAACCTCAAGGGCAATTCGGCCAATGAGAGCAGTGACAATTCGGTCTACTTCACACAGCAAGGGTGGACGGTGCGCCCCGTGGTCGACCTGAGCAAATAATTCTATCTGCCTTTCTCCCAGAGACTGTCATGGCTCCGGGAGAAGGCCATCACAACATCATTTTTATCAAATCAAGATCATGAGACATCTCAATAAAATAGCATCAGCATTCTGTACGGCAGCCCTCGGACTGCTCACCCTGACGGGATGCGAGGGCAGTGACCTCTTCGATGTGGACGCTCCCGACTGGATTACCCAGAAAATCGATTCCATCAACCAATCCAAGAATGCTGACAACGAAGAGCCGTTGGTCGGCATGATGGAGGATGTTTACTCCTTCGGGGCCACCGATTTCACCTCGGGATGGTGGCAGGGCTTCTCCAAGTACTATGTCGTTCCCGACGGAGAAAAGTGGAACGCGGTGTTCAACCTTAGCATCAACCCCGGCGACAACACCTACTATAAGAACTTCGCCCTGATCATCACCAACGATGCCGAGCGCGGAGGTGCCGGCTATACGGAGTATGGCGCCATCCGTTTCGACGCAACGGGCGACTCGACAAAGTATAACTCGCAATGGGGAGGCCATCTGTTTTTCAAGTTTACCAACAGCACGATGCTCCTCTCGCCCGACGACAGCAACAAAGACGCCAATGTCCAGAAGTTGGGCGGTAAGGTAACGCTCACCGTCGACCGCTCGCGCGCAGACACGTTTGTTGTGAAAATGACCAACGGAGCGGTCACCAAGACCTACGTTCAGCCCTACAAGCTGCCCAATCTCAATACCGACCCCTCCGACAGCAATATTCGTTGCTTCATCTGTGTAGAGGGATCGTACATCGATTTCTTGCAGACCAACATTGTTCCCGTGGGCGGGCTTACCTCGGCGTTGGACAAATCGCCCTTGGCGATGACCTTGGAGAATGTGCCCGATGAGGTGGAGTTGGGCACATCGCTCAATGATGCCCTGAGCAATGTGTCGGCCACGGTGACGTTTGAGGAAGGCGTGACCAAGACCGTGCCCGCTTCTGAACTGTATTTCTCGGCCATTCCCGATATGGAAAACTTGGGCGAGAAGACGCTTGTGGCCATCTATAACAAGACCTTTAAAGGCGAAAATGCCGACAAACCCATCGTGGCAAGCGCCAAATTCAATGTGGTGGCCAAGATTGCGGCCATCGAAGTGACGCAAAATCCGGAGCGCAGCCATTACTATTATTACAACTCGGTGGCCGTGGCCGATCTGGGTGAGCGCACGCTGACCTTCAACCCCACGGGCATGGAGGTCACCGCCACCTACGGCAACGGCAGCAAGAGCGTGGTGAAAAACTCCAAACTCAGTTTTTCTTCCGTCCCTGCCATACCGGGTAACCACACCGTGACGATCACCACCGAGAACGGAAAGACGGCCACGGTGAACGTGACCGTGTCTGAATCAAAGGTTACTACCGTGAACGCCACACCCTCTATCCTCGGACCCGAAGACAATACCGGCGGATGGTGGTCGGTGCATACCGACAATATCAAGGTGCCGGCAGGCGAGACCTATGCCCTCCCGTTCACCAATTACAGCAGTCTTGCCAACAACTGGAACAACTTCGTGGTGGTGCTGCGCAGTGCCGACAATGCCACGGAATACAGTGTGCTGCGTGCCGACAACTACGGATGGGGCAATGGCTATGCCGCCTGTCTGCACAGTGGCACACAGGGCGACTGGGCCTCTTGGCTCGCGGCGATGAATGGCGCGGGGGTAACGGTCTATGTAACCAATTGCAATAATGGCACGGCCGACGTGCAAGCGGTGATGCAAGGCAACGACGGACTGACCTACACACAGTATTATGTGGGTGTGAACACCGTCAACCCCGACGACCTCAATGTGGCGTTCACCATCGACGGATGCCATCTTGTGTTTGGCACCGCTACCGCCAAGGGGCGCAGAGCCGTCAGATAATCTCACACGACGTCATGGGATATGCGGGAAAAGGCTGCCTACCGGCCCTCCGCCCATGCTCGTCTGTCGTGCGAGAACCGTTACTTCAAATCTTCATGCCCGAATGGAAATGATAAATATCATCACTATTAATGCCTTGTGCGCCATCGCGCTACCGCCTGTCCTTACTGCGGTGTCCTTGTCGGGAGACCGTGTAAGGAGTGGGTGTGGGGCGACATGGCAGAGCAACCTATTTGGGAAAGCATAAGAATTAGGTTTTATTTTGTAAGCTGAAGGGTACGACCTACTGCGAAGTTGGGCTTACCCGAGTGCAGTTTTCTGCACTACATATCTACCAAATAATAGTCGTTCATTCCTGATTCCGTTCGTAGAATCATCGGAATTCTGACGTATGAGGCGTATCGCTGTGAAGCGGTGCGCCTTTTTCAGTATGCCGTTTGGTGGCAAGGATACCTCCCCGGCTTGGCCGCTCGTCTCTTATTGCTCGCCGTGGTGTTCCCGGTGGCTTGGCCGCTCGTCTCTTTTTTTTTGGAAATCCTTCTTTCTTTTTCGTGTCCATTCGCTTCGGTTTGGTGGCGGGAAACTCGGTTTCCCGCTCTTCCGAAATATTGACACCCCTGCGCTGTCTTCTCCCTCTTTTTTCGTGCATCATCCCATCGCTTCGCGAAAGCTATCTTTTCGCGTTGCGATAAGATAGCTTTCACGAGACGAAACGATAGCTTTCACGACGCGAAACGATAGCTTTCGCAAAAACATACTCCCCGGCTTCCTTATTGTCTTTATATTATCCTGAAAACCAAAAGATTATGATTCCTGTGCGTATATGAGAAAACGGGTGGGCCGCCCGTAAGGCATGCCCACCCGTCTGCCATTGTGAGATGGTGTTTTCAGATGAAAAATCTTGCGTTTTTATCCGTTTCTCGTGCCTTGTGCACAAGGCATCGGTCATTCGAGCACAGGCCATTCGTCCACCCATCGCACGCGTTTCTGGATAAGCACCGACTGTCCGTCCAAGGCCATCGCATAGCCGTGGCAGACAAAGAGGTCGCCATCGGCGAAATGATAGGTTGCGCTGTGTCCCGCCGCTTCATACTCCCGCTTGTCGCCTTCGATCACCGGTTTGCCGCCACCGGCATACATCGCTATGCCCTCGTGGTCGTAATAAGGCCCGTCTATCTGCTTGCTGCGCCCCACGACAACACGGTATGTACTCTTCATGCCTTGGCAGCAGTAGTCCCAACTCACGAAGAGGTAATAGTAATCGCCATGCCGCAGGATGAACGGAGCTTCTATGGCGTTGGCCCCCGCATATTTCGACGTGGGGTTCACAATGTCTTGTGGCGCGTTCTTGTAATATCTGCGGGCGATGGTCTTCGGAAATCCCGCCAGTCGAAGCGTCTGCCGCCCGTCTGCCGTGGTGGTCGCGGCGAGGGGCGCCATCTGTATGCCGTCCCAGAAAGAACCCCACGAAAGCCACAGGTTGCCCTGTGCGTCTTCGCAGAAGTTGGCGTCTATGGCGTTCCAGTTGTCGCGTCGTCCCTTGCTCGCCACGATACATCCGAGGTCTTGCCAGTCGCCTTTGGCGAGCGAAGAGCACGAGAGCAGTCCGATGGCCGAGGTGTTCTTGCCAAACGTGGAGCAACTGTAAGCCATCCACCAGCGCCCTCTCCATTTGATGATGTCGGGTGCCCATATATGGTTCCTGAATCCCGGCACACTGTCGCGGGTCCATTGCGGGATGCTGTCCAGCACACCTCGGCGACGCACGGTCCATGTGTGGCGGTCGGCAGATGTGGCGTGTCCGATGTTTATGCCGGTGTAATATGCGTGGTATGTGCCGTCTTCGTAAGCCATCACGGGGTCGTGTACGAACAGCGTGTCAGTGGTAAACACCTCCGGCCGCNNTGGCAAGGATGATAATAACGGTTCTTTTCATGAGTTGGTGGTTTGTAAGTAGATTTGTCATTGGTTTGTTGCGGGATGGGCGCAGAGGTATGTGGCGGACTTGTTATCTCATACGGCCGGCACCCGACTGCGCATCTTGGTGAGGATGAGCACCGTCACCGCCCCGATGATGAGTGCGAAGCCCCCGATGATGGGTGCGGTGAGGTGGTCGCCAAAGACGAGTATGCTCACGATCATGGCCGTGAGCGGCTCAAAAGCACCGAGTATGGCGGTCATCGTGGCACCGATCTGCTTCACGGCGGGAATGAGCATCACGTTGCTCAGTGCCGTGCACACCAGTCCGAGCATCAGCAGGTTATAGAGCGTCGAGGTGTCTCGCACCGGCTCTATGCCCCCCGTGAACATCGTAGTGAATATCAGGAAGAACACCAGTCCCAAGAGAAACACGTAGAACGTGAGCTTCAGGCTTCCGATATGGCGCACCCTCATGCGCGACATGGCGACCATATAGAACGAGTAGGCCAGTCCGGCCATCAGCTCGATGCCCACGCCTATGGGTTGCGTCTGCCCGCTATGGTCGAAGCCCGACATGCTTGCCACGCCGGCAAAGGCGAGGGCAAGGGCGAGCATGGTGGTCCATGAGAAGCGCGCCTTGAAAAAGATGAGCATGATCATCTCTGTCCAAATGGGGTAGGAGAAGACGAGGGTGGTGGCCGGTCCGCTCGGCATATACTTGTAACCAAGTATCATCAGCAGCGCCTCGACATCATAGAGCAGTGCCAAGAGTGCGATCTGCATCAGTTCTATGCGGCTCAGCCGGAGGTCTGTACGCTTCCACAGCAGCACGCAGAGGATGCCCAAGCAGCCGAAGGCAAAGCGGTAGATAAGAATCGAAGGGGGCTGCATGGCCGTCGTGCCGGTCATGAGCGGGATGGAGAACAAGGGAATCAGTCCGAACGATGTGGCCGATACCCATCGGTTGCAAAAGCCTTTGGCGGTGGTGTTCATGGGTCAATAGAGCAAGACGAGTCCGGCAAAAGCGGCATATCCTATCATACGGATGGGGTTGATCTTGAGCCACATCGTGCCCACGAAGGTAGCGACAAACAGCGCTATGCTGATATAGAATTGCCAAGGATTGGTCGTTGGCGACGAGAAATTCTCCTCATTGCAGAGCAACAGTGTGGCGGCGGCCAGCAGACCCACCACGGCAGGGCGCAGGCCGGCGAAGACACTCTGCACCGCCGAGGTGTTCATATACTTCATAAACATCTTGCTGATGAGGATCATCAGGATGAAAGAGGGCAGCACCAAGGCAAAGGTGGCGGTGGCAGAGCCGAGCACCGACAGCAGCATGCCGTGGCCGGCATTGTGCACGGCGGTATAACCGCAATAGGTAGCAGAGTTGATGCCGATGGGGCCGGGGGTCATCTGCGAGATGGCCACGATATTGGTAAACTCGGCAGACGACAGCCAGTGGTGGCGCACCACGGTCTCGGTCTGGATCAACGACAGCATGCCGTAGCCGCCGCCAAAGCCAAACAGCCCTATTTGGAAGAAAGTGATGAAGAGAGAAAGGAATATCATATCATAAACTTACGTAACAACTCCTCCTCGGAGAGAGTGTATGGATGCCTGCGATGGTGTGCGGGATGCTCATCAATCCTTCATTTTTCCCCACACATACCCGCCCACTCCGGCCGCGATGATGATCCAAATGGGGTTGACATGCAAGGCCCAAATGAGCAGGGCAGAGACGATGGGAATCCAGCAGTTGGCCATGTTGATTTGGGCACTCTTGCCCAAATTGAATGTCGGCACGGCGATCAGGGCCACCACGGCGGGGCGTATGCCTCGGAACATGGCGGCTACCCAGCCCACGTTCATAAACTGATGGAAGAACATGGCGATGACGAGGATAATGAGAAATGACGGCAGTGCCGACCCGAGCAAGGTGCATACCGCTCCCCGGCGGCCCTTGATCTTATAACCGATAAATGTTGAGATGTTGATGGCGAAGACGCCGGGACAGCTCTGTGAGATCGCGATCAGGTCTAAAAACTCCTCTTTTTCGATCCACTTGTTTTTCTCCACGACCTCATTTTCGATAATCGGAATCATGGCATATCCGCCTCCAAGGGTGAACGCGCCTATCTTGAAGAAGGTCTTGAAGAGGGTCCAATTCACCCTCTTATGCCCTCCCTGCGGGAGAAGGAGAGCGGAACGCTGCTTGCTGTCTATATCATTTGAATTACTCATGCCTTTTCGAGCTTGCCCTGTTCCTGTT
>DBQL01000225.1:12446-16914 GCA_002305235.1 Prevotella sp. UBA1395
TGATTCAATATCCACTCCCTCGCGTTGACGAAGGCTTCCATCCACGGAGTCACCTCGTCGGTGCGGCGGTTGGAGGGATACCATGCGTTCTGCCAAGGGAAAATGGCACGCTCCGGATGCGGCATCATGGCGAGATGGCGGCCGTCGGCCGAGCAGATTCCTGCCACGTTGTAGTCCGACCCGTTGGGATTGCCCGGATATTCCGCGTAGTTATACTTCGCCACGACATGGTAGTGGTCTTCGGGTTCGGGCAGATAGAACCGGCCTTCGCCGTGCGCCACCCAGATGCCGAGCTTGCTGCCGCTGAGGCTTCCAAGCATGATGCTTTCGTTTTGGGGTATGGACAGTCCGAGGAACTGGCTCTCAAACTTCTGGCTTACGTTATGCGTGAGGTGCGAACGATGCTTGTGTTCCGGGTTGATGAGGTTGAGTTCCACCATCAACTGGCATCCGTTGCAGATACCGAGCGACATCGTATCCTTGCGTGCATAGAACCTCTCGAGGGCCTCTTTGGCCTTGGGATTATACAGGAAAGCACCTGCCCAGCCCTTCGCCGAACCCAAAACATCGGAGTTGGAGAATCCTCCACAGAACACGATCATGCTGATTTCGTCCAGCGTTTCGCGCCCGCTGATGAGGTCGGTCATCATCACATCCTTCACGTCGAAGCCCGCCAGCCACAACGTATAGGCCATCTCGCGCTCGCCATTGGTACCCTTCTCGCGGATAATGGCAGCCTTGGGCCTTGGGGCATCGAGCCTTGAGCCTTGGGCATCGGGTCCTGATGTCTGAGCGTCGGGGCCTTGCGATTGGGCGACAGCGTTTTGTTGGTCGTCCTCTTTCCATCTGTCGGGATTGAGATTGAGAGATTCCATCGAGCCTTTGAAGTTGTCGTTGAACTTCATTTCGAGCGGTTGCTTCTTGTAATTGAGATAGCGCTTGCGGGCCATGCCGTTTTTGCTCTGATGGGTATCGAGCAGATACGATGTGCGATACCAAACGTCGCGCAGCGCATCAATGTCGAATTCGTGGCTGAAATCGTCTTTCACGATGGCAATCTTGCGCACTCCCGGCGTGGGGTAAGCTATCTTGGCATACCCTATTCCGTTGTCTTCCAAGTACTCGCGGAGGTCTTTCTTGTGGGTGTCCGACACCTGAATCACCACGCCGGGGTTCTCTGCAAAGAGCATCTTCACGATGTCGTTGTTCTCCGGTCTGAGGTCATGCAGGTTCACGTGCATACCGCCTTCGGTGTTGGCAAAGGTCATCTCGAGCAGCGTAGTGATCAGTCCGCCGGCCGAAATGTCATGTCCGGCCATCACCCATCCTTTCTTGATAAGCTCCTGAATGGCGTTGAAGCAGTCGGCAAAATACTCCGCGTTCTTCACCGTGGGCACGTCGCTGCCAATCTTTCCGAGTGTCTGGGCAAAGGCCGAGCCACCCAATCGCAGTTCGTCGAAGCTGAAGTCGATGTAGTATAGTGACGAGTTCTTGTCGTTGACCATCACCGGCGACACGGTTTTCCTCACGTCCGACACCTCCGCTCCGCTGGTCACGATGACCGTTCCGGGCGCGATGATCTTTCGTCCGTCGGGATATTGCTGTGTGAGCGATAGCGAGTCTTTACCCGTGGGTACGTTTAGTCCCAGTTCGCAGCAGAATGTTGACAGGGCCTCGACGGCCTGATAGAGACGGGCATCCTCACCTTTTTGGCTTCGGCAGGGCCACATCCAGTTGGCCGAGAGGTTCAGGTTCTGCACGGCCGAGGGGTGTGCGTTGTCCGTGGCGATAGGTGCCCACACGATATTGGTAAGGCTTTCGGCCACGCTGAGCACGCTGCCGGCTGCCGCATCGGCCATACCGGCCTGCGGGGCATGTCCCAAGGCGGTGGCGATGCCCTTNNCCCTGTGTCTGCTGGCGGGCTATTTTACCCGTTACCGAGCGGTCCACCTTGTTGGTAAGCCAGTCTTTGCAGGCCACGGCCTCGAGCTGAAGCACGTTCGAAACATACTCGTCGAGACGCTCCACGGTATAAGTCGCGTTATCGTATGTGCGCACGATGGTCTCATCACGCATGACGGTCTTGGGCGAGTGGCCGAACATTTGCGCCACGTCGAGGTCGAAAGGCTTCACGCCATCGCCCTGCCTGAAACTGAAATGCGCGTCGCCCGTGGTCTCTCCCACGACATACAGCGGTGCGCGTTCGCGCTCGGCAATGCGTTTCACGCGGTCGAGATGTTTCTCGTCGATGAGCAGTCCCATGCGTTCCTGACTCTCGTTGGCGATGATTTCCTTGGCCGAGAGCGTCTTGTCGCCGATGGGCAGCTTGGTCATGTCTATCTCGCCTCCGCACTCCTCGACCAGTTCCGAGAGGCAGTTGAGGTGTCCTGCCGACCCGTGGTCGTGTATCGACACCACCGGGTTGACATCATCTTCGACCAGCGCGCGCACGAGGTTGTACGCTCGTTTTTGCATCTCGGGGTTGGCACGCTGCACGGCGTTCAGCTCAATGCCGTTGCTGTAACGGCCGGTATCTACCGACGACACGGAGCCGCCGCCAAGCCCGATGCGGTAATTGTCACCGCCTACGACCACGATTTCGTTGCCCGGCTGTGGCTCTTTCTTCATGCAGTCACGTTTTTTGCCGTAGCCTACGCCACCTGCCAACATGATGACCTTATCGTAACCGTAGACCGTTCCTGCCGTACCTTGGGGCGCGAGTGGCGTGCCGTCGGGATAGGTGGTGGTATCGGCCGATGAGGTTTGGTACTCGAATGTCAGCACCGAACCGGTGATGAGGGGCTGCCCGAACTTGTTACCGAAGTCGGAAGCGCCATTCGAAGCCTTGATCAAAATCTGCTCCGGACTTTGGTACAGCCACGGTCTCGGCGCGATATTCTTCTCCCATGCTCTCTCTGCCGGCGTGCCCTCATGCCCCTCTGCTGTTGTCGAGAGGTTAGACGCGGGGCCGCTTTGCGGTCTCGGATATCCCGTCATATAGACCGCCGTGCCCGCGATGGGCCAGCTTCCCACGCCGCCCCCCATGCGGTCGCGAATCTCGCCGCCCGTTCCCGTGGCCGCGCCGTTGAAGGGTTCCACGGTTGTGGGGAAGTTGTGTGTCTCGGCCTTGAGCGAGATCACGCTCTCGATGGGCTTCACTTGAAACCAGTCTGCCGTGCTTTGGTCGGCCGGGGCAAACTGCTCCACCACCGGTCCTTGGGCAAAAGCCACATTGTCTTTGTAGGCCGAGAGAATCTTGCCGGGGTTGTCTTGGGTAGTCTTCTTGATGAGCGCAAACAGGCTTGACTCCCGTTCCACGCCGTCAATGATGAATGTTCCGCCGAAAATCTTGTGGCGACAGTGCTCGGAGTTGATCTGTGCGAAGCCGAAGATCTCCGAGTCGGTGAGCGGACGACCGTTCTGTTGCTCTATGGTGTGCAGGTATTCTATTTCTTCCGGACTCAGGGCGAGGCCTTCCTCTTCGTTGAACTGCTCGATGCTCTCCACCTGCTTGATGGGTTCCGGGGCATGGTTCACGGTGAAGATGTCTTGGTCTAATCCCTTGTACATGCGCTGAAGCATGGTGTCATGGTCGGCCTCCTCACTCTCTACGGGGAAAAATTCCTCAATACGCAAAATGCCGGTGAGACTCATGTTTTGGGTAATCTCAACGGCATTTGTACTCCACGGGGTGATCATTTCGCGGCGCGGGCCCACATAGAAGCCCTCGAGCTTCTCTGCTTTGAGTTGCTGCGCGTCGCCATAGAGCCAGCTCAGTTCCTGAGTCTCTTGCTCATCGGGCTGATGATCGATCTCGGTGGCAATGATGTTGTCCTTGGGAGTCTTGAAGAAAAGAATCATAATCTTTATGGATTTAAAATAAGGTATTGTAATCTACTGCAAAGGTAGTTTGTTTTTTTCATTCGGGCAATTATTCCATGCAATTTTTCGCAAACTCCCGGCATGTGTCTGCCGTGCCGCCGTGGCATACGGCCGGCACCGTTGTCGTGCGTCGGGCGGTGTGGGTTGGTGGGGCATTAACGCAAAAGCGATGGCGGACTCGCCCCCTCGGGGTGAATCCGCCATGCGATATATTCTGCCGGTCGATGCCGCGACCTGCCCTCCGTCGGGCGTAGGTGCGGGCGCGAACATCGTGTGGCGATACTTATTGTTGGTCTCCCTCGGGAGCCTTGTCGATCAGGTCCATAAACTGGTCGAGCTTGGGTGTGATGATGATCTGCGTGCGACGGTTGCGCTGTTTGCCCAGTTCGGTGTCGTTGGTGGCAATGGGATTGAACTCGCCGCGGCCTCCGGCGGTGAGCCGTTTGGGTGCCACGCCAAAGTGGTCGATGAGATATTGTACCACCGATGAGGCGCGCAGGGCCGAGAGATCCCAGTTGTTGCGGATGTTTTTCATCGACGGAGCATCGGTGTTGATGGGCACGTTGTCGGTATTGCCCTCGATGAG
>DBQL01000225.1:16922-18632 GCA_002305235.1 Prevotella sp. UBA1395
CGCTCGTTCACCTCATAGCTGCCACTCTTGTAAAGCATGTTGTCGGCCAGCGAGATGTAAACCACGCCCTTGAGCACCTGAACATCCACCTCTTTGAGTTCCTCCTTGCTCAGCGAGCGGGTGAGGTTGTTGGTCAGCACCATGTTGAGCGAGTCGCTTTTGCTCTTCACCTCCACGAGATGGCGGATGTATTGGTTCGACTCGTTGATCTGGTCAACGAGTTTCGAGATATTGATATTGTTGTCGCTTGTGTTCGAGAGGCTCTTGTCGAGGCTTTTCTGCAGCGCGGCATAGTCGCGTTTCTGCTGTTCGAGCTGCTCCTGCAACGACAGCACGCGGGTCTGCGAGGCAGCCAGTTTCTCCTTGGCATCCTGATAATTGGCGGTCAGTTCCCTGTTTTCCGTCTGGCAGTTCACCAGTTCTTTCTTGCTGGCACAACTCGAAATGAGCATTGCGCCGCCCATCAAGGCCAGTATCAACGTTTGCTTTTTCATATCTTAATAGTGTTTGTTGTTAGTCGTTGTCATGTCTTGTCGCCCGTGTCCGTGCATCGGGCTTATACTGAAAAAGACGTGACAAAGGGCCAAATGTTGCGTCGGGTTATGATATTTTAACTTGAGTTTCACATCTTTTGCATGCTTGATGCTCTCGATGTGAGGCCTGTTCAGGCATTGCGTGTCTTGTGACGGGCATCCGGCAAAGGGCGGTTTTGTCAAAAAAAACGCATGAATTTTAACATTTCAAAATCTCTCAACGAGAAAAATCCAATGCTGTTTTCTGCCCTTTCGTACCCGAGGCATGAGCCGTCAAATGGCCATAATCCATGCGTCAGCGCACTTTTCGGCGCGCCATGAGGCCTTTTTCTCCGTCTTTCAGACCCGTCTCGCCCCGTCGTTGCCATCGTTACGCCCCGCGATTGCTATCGTTTCGCCCCGCGATTGCTATCGTTTCGTCTCGCGATTGCTATCGTTTCGCCTCGCCATTGCTATCGTTTCGCCTCGCGATGAGATAGCCATCGCATGGCAGGGTGTGTCGGTTGGGTGAAAAATCGCTTCGCGATTTTTGTATCTCCCTGCCTTTCAGCCGCTTGCTTATATTGCTCATTTTCGCCGTCTACGCCCCCAAGGGCACTTGCGGTGCGCGATACTCGCAAATGGCGAGTGCTTTTGTCAAGATTTCGTCACATCTTTTTTCCCGGTCGTATCACGTCCATATAGTCCACGTCGGGCATCCGGTCGCTGTTGTTGCTCAGCCTGATTTCATTGTCGCCGGCCTCGAGGGTCACCTCCGTCTCCACCACCTCGTTGCCACTCACCTCCACGGTTTTCACCTCTTGTCCGTTCACGCCGATGGCGAAGCTGCGCTTTTCGGGTGCGAGACAGGCAATGGCGAGCTTGTATTTGCCGCCGTGTGTCACCCTCACGGTTTTCCACACGAGGCAGTTGTCGGCCGAGCCGCCGAGCCATGCGGCCTTCATGCCCGTGCTGCAGTGGTCGTCATACTCATAGATGCCGGTGTTGCGCGCTTGGTTGTTCCACAGTTCCTGATACACCGGTATGTATCCCGTCTCGGCCTCGTAGCGCGTGCGGTCGAGCCGTCGGGTGCCGGTGAGCACAAAGATGCGCGTGCCGTGTGCCGGCACCACCACCCGCATGCTCTCGCCCGTGAATGTGCCCACCTCACGTTGCATGAACACCGAGCGCACCGATA
>DBQL01000225.1:18756-19860 GCA_002305235.1 Prevotella sp. UBA1395
CAGCGCGAGCGTCTGAGGCTTGATGGTACCCAAGTCGCAGCCGATGAGCAGCGGGCTTTGCATGACACACCACAGGCCGAAATGGGTCTTGTCTTCCTCGAGGGTCATCGAGCGGCCCACCTCCAGCATGTCCATATCGTTGTAATGGCCCTCTGAGGCGTATGCCGAGAGAAAGAGATTCTGCCTGATGATGTCTTTCACCGAGCCCCAGCTGTCGCGTATGTCGTGGGTGGTGCGCCAGCTGTCGGCTACGCCGCTCACCCATGTACCCGGATAATCCCATCGGCACACGTTCAGCCTCACGTCCTTGCGGCCCGTGGCGTCGATGGCCCGGCGAATGGCAGTATAGCGTTCCTGCTCGTCGAGCGACAGCCGGTCGTGGTTTTGTCGGGCGTCGCCCCCACAGAAATCCACCTTGATAAAGTCGAACCCGAGGTCGCGGAAGAAGTAGTCGGCATCTTGTTGGTCGTGTTCGTAGAGGCCCACGTTCGAGGCGAGGGTATCTTTGTCGTAATAGTTGCCACAGGTGCCCCGCCCGGCATCCGAATAGATTCCGGCCTTAAGCCCCTTGGCGTGGATATAGTCGACCACCGGTTTCAGGCCGTGCGGAAAGCGGTGCGGGTTTATTTTCAGTTGGCCGTCGGCCTCGCGTCCGCCCTGAAAGCCGTCGTCTATATTGATATAGGTATAGCCCGCGGCTTTCAGTCCGGTGCTCACCATGCAGTCGGCCTGATGCTCGATGAGCTTGTCGGAGATATGCACGCGGTAGGTGTTCCATGAGCTCCAGCCCATGATGGGAGCCGTGTTTTGGGCAGATGCCGGCATGACAAGGGTTGCCAGCATGATGGTCAGTAAACTTTTCATGATTGCGTCGTAATGTCAGGTTGTTTGGTTTCCGGCGCAAAGTTAGAGTTTTTTGGTCGTTCCGGGGGTATGGACCACCCATAGAATTTGGCGGGTTGCCTATGAAATATGATATAATACGCGTGGAGCGTACGGAATTACCTAATTTTGTAATATCATACCAAGCCGACGGAGGGCAAACCGAATAACTTTGCACGCAGCGACAACAACAATCATTCATCCTACATCACCAATGAAGAA
>DBQL01000225.1:19879-21348 GCA_002305235.1 Prevotella sp. UBA1395
TTCATCACCGCCGGACAGTCGAATGCCGACGGCCGTGCTTATCTCAGTGAGGGACTGCCCGACTACCTGCGTGGCGGCTGCAAGTTCCTGCGGTTTGCCAATGTCACCGCCACGCAGCGCACCGATTTCTACTCCCGCGTCTTCGACAGCACACAAGAGGGAGGGCGCTTTGCCTTCAGCGACGTGACCAATTACTGGATCGAGCAGGCACTGCAGACCGATTTTTACAGCGTGAAATGCGCCTACGGCGGAACGGCCATCGCTCTTGGGCAGACCGCCGAGAAACTGCCGTTCTGGAATGCCGGCACGGCATATATCGACACGGCGAGGGCCTATCGGGGCACCGTGGGCACCGGAACATCATTGGCCAAGTCGCTCACCGAGGGCTTCAGGGGGTTGGCCGACAACGTGCTCTCCAAGCTCGCGCAGGGCTATGACGTCAAGGCCATACTGTGGCATCAGGGCGAGAGCGACCGCAAGGCCGGCGCGGCATATTATGACAACCTGAGAGATCTCATCGGCTACCTGCGGCGAGAGGTCTATGCCGTGACGCAAGACGAGGCCGACCTCACCCTGCCCTTTATCATGGGCACCGTGCCCCACGGCTCCACGCAGTACAGCGCGGAGGTGGAACGCGCGCAGGTAAGGCTCGCGCAAGACATGGCCAACGTGTTTGTCATCGACCTGAGCGATGCCGGCCTGCGGTCGGACAAACTCCATTTCAATGCCGAGTGGACCGAGTATGTGGGCAAACGGATGTATAACCGGCTGGTGGCCATCGGGGCGGTGAAGGGGCCGGAGATAGAGATCGTGAAGCCCGACAACGACTTTGTGACCGAGACGGCAGACCTGCGGCCGGTGAAAGCGTGGAGTTTCGCGTCGGCAAACTGGAGCGAGGCGAGCATCAGTGCCATGCAGGCATATACCACGCTCAACACGGGGTATGGCTATCGCAACAAGACGGCCATGAGCCAAGCGGAGCTGTCGTTTGACGGGTATGTTTTTCCGGAGACCCGCGGACTGCTCTTTACCGTGTCGCGTGACAGCAGGTTGGGACTTTATCCCGCCAAGAATGCCATCTGCTTGGTGAACAGTGAAGCGCGCGTGACAGTGCCCGGCGTAAAGCCCGGACAGTTTATTTACATCAGGTCGAGCACCGCCAAGGCCGGCACTTCGCGTGGCGTCGTGGCCACGGGCGGGTCTAAAGCCAACCTCGATGTGATTGCCGGCGACACGGTCTCCACCTCGACGGTAGAGAGTGTGTACTGGGTGCAAGACAGCTATACGACACCCGTTGACGCGGAGTTCACGGCGTCGGGGGGCACATCGTATATCTATGAGATCCGCGTGACCGACCAAGACCCGCGCAACAATACCCGAACGCTCAAGCCCTTGGCTACGCCTGCCACGGGCATGAAAACCTATTGTGCCACCGCGAATCTCGACTTCGGCGGGGCCAAGACCGACTC
>DBQL01000225.1:21364-21565 GCA_002305235.1 Prevotella sp. UBA1395
CGTGTGGCCAAGGGTGAGGGTATAGTGCTGCGCACGACAGGCGGAATGGCTGTGGCTGCCCGTGACACTGTGCCGGTGACCGATTCTGCCGAGCGGGCCGACGACAACGCGCTGGTGGGCTTGAGCGATACCAAGACCGTGGGGCCGGAGGCTGTGGTCGACGGTACGGCATATACGCATTTCGCGCTCAATGACAAGGGG
>DBQL01000225.1:21622-23205 GCA_002305235.1 Prevotella sp. UBA1395
CCGATGGATGACACGGCCTATACCTATTATTATATAGACGGGCGACGCACGACGCGCGATAGCCGCGGCATCATCGTCACCAACGGAAGAAAGTTTGTAAGTAAATAGGTTGCTGCCGTGATGCCGGCACCGGGTGTCGACGACACGGCGGGGTTTGTAGCGCGCGGTTATGGCGGGGCAACGGGGTGGCGGCCTGAGGGGCAAAAGAAAATGATTGGCCGCCAAAATGATTTTTCTGCGGTAAAATTGTTATATTTGCGGGCAGATGAGGTGGCCTCTGCTCTTCGCCCTGACCGTGCTCTCGCCATTGGCCGTGCATGCCGATGGTCTCGACACCACATTTCTGCGCCGCTTGGGCGTAGAGGTATCGGGTGTGCCCGGATGGATGATTGCCGCCGACTCTTACGAGAGAAAGTGGTTGAAAGGCAGGTTTTGCACCGCCGTGGGAGTGGCTTTGCGCTATACGCCGGCGCCGTGTGACAGCGACGACTATGCCGCCGACTATAACTATCCGACCATCATCGCCGGGGTGAAATACAACATGAACCACGGTGTGACGATGCATCGCGAGCGAGATCCCGACTGGGGACTGCTGGAACCGGTAGACTATACGTCGCGCCTCGGCAATATCGTGACGGTGTATGGGGCGTTCGAGCGTCCGGTGATGAGTGTTGGCCGGTGGACGGCAGACTATACCCTTGCCTTCGGAGTGGGCTACTCGCGGTCGAAATACAACACCCGGGACGCCATTGACAACGAGCTCATAGGCTCGCGATGGCTCATCTATTTCGGTGCGGGACTGCATGCCACATACCGGGTTTCAAGGTCGTGGGGGGTGCGTGCCGGCTTGGAATTTTATCACCATAGCAACGGTGCGCTCAACCGTCCCAATAAGGGTGCGAATGTCGTGGCGCCGTCGCTCGCCGTGGTCTATGAGCCTCACCGGGCGGGATGGCGCGAAGATGGTAACGGAGTTGCGCCGGGACCGATGCGCCCGTACAGCTTTCTCGAGATGGCGGTGGGCATGGGCGGCAAGACGCTGAACGAGGAATGGCAGCTCACGCAGTTCAGGACTGCACCCGGAGAACCCGGTTATCGCACCTCACGGTTTAAGTTGTACGCGGCATGGTCGGGCAGGATGGCCGTGATGAGACGATATGCACGACGGTGGGCCACGGGGGTGGGGGCAGATGTATTCTATGGGACCTATGCTTCGAGAGTGGCCGAAATAGACGAAAAAGACGGACTGACGGTGCGCCATAGCCCGTAGTCGGTGGGAGTATCGGTTAACCATCGGGCCTATTTCCATCGGCTGTCGCTTGAGATGGCGGTGGGGTATTATCTCTTTCGACATGCCGGAGACAACGCCCGGCAGGTGGAAACACGATACTATGAGCGTATCGGATTGCACTATTCATTGCCCATTTTGAAAGGTATCACGATGGGCATCGACGTGAAAGCACATAAGACCAAGGCTGATCTCACGGAAATTGTCATTGCCAAACCGTTTCGATTGTAAAAGGGTTTGCGCGGAATGAAACCGGCTGTGGCATGTTGTTGCCATGATGTAAAGGCCGTGGCTT
>DBQL01000232.1 GCA_002305235.1 Prevotella sp. UBA1395
GCGCGGCGAAAAGATAGTAATCGCAATGCCATCGTTTCTCTGCGTTTCACAAATCCTTGTCATTCAACCACTTGTAAAAAGCCTCCATTTTGCGCGTTTTTTTGGCCCGCACCCCGCCTTTCGCGCTCTGTGCCCCGACTCGCAAGCCGTTCTTCAAATTCTTTCATCAATCATTTTTTGTGAGATACGGCATCCTCCTTTCGCCCCCGTCATGGCTTTTCTCCCCTTTCCGCACAAGGAAACCGCCGTGCTCCACCCGATCTCGACATCCGGCCATGCCGCCACACCGCCATCATGAGCAAGGACCGCTCCCGTCCATGCGGACAGAAGCGGCCCTTGTGATGGCCCGGGCACGATGCCACGAGACTATCGTGTCACCGGATTCAGGATGCGGTCTGGGCATCGTTGGCGAGGCAGGGCAGGCGCCTGTCCTCACGCAAACAGCGAGACGACGAGGTAAAGCGCGGCACCGAGCAGCGCACTCACCGGTATGGTGAGAATCCATGCGATCATGAGATCTTTGGTAATGCCCCATCTCACGGCCGAGAAGCGCTTGGTAGCACCCACGCCCATGATCGAACCGGCTATGGTATGCGTGGTGCTCACGGGTATCTTCAGGAATTCGGTGAGATACAACGTGATAGCACCCGCTGTCTCAGACACAACACCTTCAAACGGTGTCACCTTGGTAATCTTGGTGCCCATCGTCTTCACGATACGCCATCCGCCCGACATGGTGCCGACGGAGATGGCGGCAAAGCAGGCGAAAGCCACCCAGTCGGGAAGGTCGTCGACCGACTGTATGCCCATACCGATATGCAGAGGATGGGCGGCTATCATCGCCGCGGCAATGATACCCATGACCTTCTGGGAGTCGTTCATGCCATGACCGATACTGAACAGGGCCGAGGAGAGCAACTGCAGATGCTTGAACCAATATGTGGCTTTGGAGTTGGGAACGTGTCGGAAGGCGTACATCACGATGATGGAGAGCAGGAAAGCGATGATCATGCCCACCAAAGGGGCCAAGAATATGAAGGCCGCAATCTTGAGAATGACCCCGCCTTGGATAGCACCGAACCCGTTAGCCATGATGGCCGACCCGGCAAAACCACCGATCAGCGTATGCGATGACGACGAGGGGATGCCCTTCCACCATGTCAAAAGGCTCCAGATGATGGCCCCGATGACTCCGGCAAGGATGATGGGCAACGTGATATACTGCTCATATACCGTCTTCGATACCGTGTTGGCGATGCCGAATTCACCGATGATATACTTCGAGATGAAGAAGGCCACGAAATTGAAACAGGCTGCCCACAGCACGGCCTTGAACGGTGTAAGCACCCTCGTGGTGACAATGGTGGAGATGGAGTTGGCCGCATCATGGAAACCATTGATGAAATCAAACACCAATCCTAATACAATAATGGATATGAGTAAGACCATAACAGCTTATGCGTATTTAACGACTATGGTCTTGAGCACCTTGCCAATGCGCTCTGAAGCGTCGGTGGTCTTCTCCAGTTCTGAGAGGATTTCCTTGGTCTTGATCAGTTCCACGGCATCGGTCTCTTCATCAAACAGGCGGATAAGACCGCTCTCATAGATATCGTCGGCTTGATTTTCGAGGGTATGAAGACGCTCTATGCAGGTCTTCAGGGCATCGGCATTCTTGCGCATCACGGTGAGGGCGTCCATCGCTTGAGACACGCAGCGGGCGTCTTCGACCACCACCCGGCCCAATTCCATGGCGACATTGCCCAAATGTTTGGGGTTATAGATGTGCAGATGCTTGGCGCAACTGTTCACAAGGTCTATCACATCGTCGAGGCTCTCGGCCAAATCGTGGATGTCTTCACGGTCGAGGGGAGTGATGAACGACGACTCCAAGGCATCGAAAATGGATCGACCGACCTTGTCGGCGGCACGTTCCTGCGCTTTGACTTGATGGAAATACTCGCGGCGTTTCTCTACGCTGTCGGCTTCGAGAGAGCTTAATAACAATGTGGAAACAGACACGTAGATGTCGGAAACTTGCTTCAGGAAATCAAAGAACTTAGGCTCTTTGGGAGTGAAGCGATTCAGTAGTGAATTATTCATATATTCTTGTTTGCTTGAAAACGTGCGCAAAAGTACATGTTGAATGTTACAAAACAGTAACATTCCAATGACATATACGGTACAACAACAATAAAATTCGTTACCTCCCCGCCTTGCTTCCCTGTGGGTGAGTGGAGGGAGGCAAGCGGGTGATCAGCTCTTTCCCGTCACGATTTTCTTGATCTCGTTGAGCTTGTTGAGTGCCTCGACAGGCGTGAGGTTATTGATGTCGAGGCCGAGTATCTCGTCGCGAACCTGCGAAAGCACCGGGTCGTCGAGCTGGAAGATGCTCAGCTGCATACCGTCGCGGCTGTCGGCGAGGCGCTCCACCGACGGTTTGCCCACGCTGCCAACCTCTGCATTGTCGGCCTCCAACTGCTTGAGAATCGCCCCCGCACGCTTCACGATAGAGCGTGGCATGCCCGCAATCTCGGCCACATGGATACCGAAGGAGTGCTCCGAGCCTCCTGCCATGAGCTTACGGAGGAAGATGACCTTGCCGTCGACCTCTTTCACACTCACGTTGTAGTTCTTGATGCGTGCGAAATGCTTCTCCATCTCGTTCAGCTCGTGATAGTGCGTGGCAAACAATGTGCGTGCCGTGGCCCTCGGTTGCTCATGCAGATATTCCACGATGGCCCACGCGATGGAGATGCCGTCATAGGTCGACGTGCCGCGCCCCAGCTCGTCGAAGAGCACCAATGAGCGTGGCGTGACGTTGTTCAGAATATCCGATGCCTCGGTCATCTCGACCATGAACGTGGACTCGCCGGCCGAAATATTGTCGCTTGCACCTACGCGAGTAAATATCTTATCCACCAAACCCACTCTCGTGCGTTCTGCCGGCACGAAACAACCAATCTGCGCCAGCAGTACGATGAGGGCCGTTTGGCGCAGCAGAGCCGACTTACCGGCCATGTTAGGACCGGTGATCATCATCACCTGTTGCTTCTCGGTGTCCAAGTAAACGTCGTTGGGCACGTAGCGTTCGCCAAGCGGCATCTGTGTCTCGATGACCGGATGGCGACCCTGCCTGATGTCGATCACATCGCTATCGTCGACCGTCGGCCGCACGTAGACATGATCTTCTGACACCTTGGCGAACGAGAGCAGGCAGTCGATATGCGCCAAGACGTTGGCGTCGACCTGTATCTGCGGGATGAAATCCTGCATGGCGGCAATAAGCTCAGAGAAGAGTTGCAGCTCCAGTTCGAGAATTTTCTCGTCCGCCCCGAGTATCTTTTCCTCGTATTCCTTGAGTTCGGGCGTGATGTATCGCTCGGCCTGAGCCAGCGTCTGCTTGCGAATCCATGTCTCGGGAACACGGTCCTTGAACGTGTTGCGCACCTCGAGGTAATAGCCGAACACGTTATTATATCCCACCTTGAGCGACGAAATGCCCGTCTGCTCGGTCTCTCGCTGCTGTATTTCCAGCAGGTAGTCCTTGCCTCCGCGCGATATTCGGCGCAGCTCGTCCAACCGGTCGTCGTAGCCTTCGGCAATGATGCTGCCCTTGTTGGCCAGCAATGGCGGGTCGGGCTGTATCTCCCGGGCAATGCGTTCGATCAGCACGGTGCAGGGATCGAGCTGCCCACCCAGTCGTTTCAGGCTCTCGTTGTCGGCCGCGAGACATGCCTCCCTGATGGGACGGATGGCCGAAAGGGCATTCTTCAGTTGCACCACCTCGCGCGGTGAGACCCTTCCCACGGCCACCTTGGAGATGATTCGTTCCAAGTCGCCGATGCGATGCAGCTCCTCATCGACAGCCATGCGGAAGTCGGGCTGGCGGAAAAAATACTCCACGATGTCTTGCCGCTCGGTAATGCGGGCCACTTCTTTCAGCGGAAACACCACCCATCGCCTCAACAGTCGACCACCCATCGGGGTCACGGTGCGGTCTATGACACCGAGAAGCGACAGCCCATCCTCGCTCATCGGGCGGAGAAGCTCGAGCGACCGGATAGTAAACTTATCCATCCTCACATACTTATCCTCCTCGATGCGTTGCAGGGCGGTGATGTGATTGATATGGGTATGCTGCGTGAGTTCCAAGTATTGCATGACGGCTCCGGCCGCGACGATGCCCTCACGGAGATGCTCCACGCCGAATCCCTTGAGGTTCTTGGTGCCGAAATGCTTGAGCAACTTCTGGCGTGCCGACTGCTCCGTGAACACCCAGTCGTCGAGTTCGAAGGTGCAGAGCCTCGTGTTGAAATAGCGTTCAAAGTCGCGTTTGCGGTCGCGGTCATAGAGTACCTCCTTGGGTGAGAAGCTGCCGAGCAGCTTTTCCACGTAGTCATAGCTACCCTGCCCGGTGAGAAACTCTCCCGTGGAGATGTCCAAGAAGCTCACTCCGCATGCCGTTTTGCCGAAATGGACGGCCGCAAGGAAGTTGTTTTCCTTATAGTTCAGCACATTGTCGCTCATCGCCACACCCGGCGTAACGAGTTCGGTGATGCCGCGTTTCACCATCTTATCCATCTCGGTGAGGCCTTTCTTGCCCTTGATGGCCGCCCGTTTCTTCTTGGGATCCTCGAGTTGGTCGCAGATGGCCACGCGCCTTCCGGCCCTGATGAGCTTGGGGAGATAGGTGTCCAAGGCATGGTGTGGGAAGCCGGCCATGGCCGTCTCGCCCGAGTTTCCGCCGTTGTTGCGCTTGGTAAGCGTTATTCCGAGTATGCCGGCAGAGACCACGGCATCGTCGCCGTAGGTCTCATAGAAGTCGCCACAGCGAAAGAGCAGCAGCGCGTCGGGATGCTTGGCCTTCATCGAGAAAAACTGCTTCATCATCGGTGTCATGGCCGAAGTATTGGTGGGCATGGTTTGAATCCTTTCTTTTGAAGATGAATAATGGGGTGATGGCAACGTGAACGCGGGCAGCACGGCAGTGCGGGCACCCACTGATACAGGCCTCCTCGGGAGTCGGAGCCGCGGCCGAGGTCAGAGATAATCCACCTTGACGACCACCACCCTGATGTTTTGGTCGTCGCGGTCGGTCTTCACTTTGGCGATGTGCCAGTCGCCGGGGAAGAAGAGGAAGAACTTCTTGGGCGTGCTCGTGTAATGGTCGATGATGCCGAAACGCTCGTGCCCCCTCACCACAAACTGGAAGTCGACATGGTGCAGATGGCTCTCGGACCGTTGCCGCTCGAGGTCCTTGTTGGTGTCGTCCTCGATGCTGGCCACCATCGTTGTGCCGGGAATGGGGACGCGCCCTTTGGGCAACGCCAGCAGGTCGGTCTTCTCGAGCCATTCGAACAGCGCCTTCCACTGGTCGGGATTCTTCTGGTATTGCAAGTAGAAATCCACGGCATTCACCGTCTCGTGCGGGTCGGCCTTGAAGAATCCGTTGCGCCAGTGTCCGCTTTTGAGCCACGCACGGGCAATGTTCCGCATCTGCCTGTCGGCATAATATTTCGTGTAATAGCCCTGCCCCTGCATGGCGACGGCCATCAGACAGGCGAGGACGAATAGCATTGTTCGTTTCATATCGGGTGGATGAAAAGGTCAAAAACGCTGTTTCCGCTTACTTCTTGACAAGGTTTCCCAGTCCTGAGAGCAAGGCGCGGGCCAGCGGGTTGTTGTCGAAATTGTCGTCGCCGCTCTCCGGTCCTTCCTCGACGAAATCCATCTTGCGGGGGTCTTTCTCCACCACCTTGTAGCAAGACCGTCCATGAATGCGGCTCCTTGAGAATCCGGCCTCCTGCAAGGCGAACCCCACATCCTGATTGACATGCTCTCCGGGGGTCCAATAGGGGTATTCCTTCATCAGCCGGTCTACGATGGTGTCGATGTCGGTGGCCTTCACCCGCTTGCCCCGGGGGGGGGCGGCATAGAGCATGGAGACCATCTTCACCAAGTTCTCGGCCTCTTGGAACGGCGAGTTCTGCACCGCCATAGCCTCCCGCTCCTCGTCGGTGAGGGCATAGTCGGCACCGTGTTCCAACTCGTGTCGAATCTGCGCATAGAGCTGTTCGTAGTCGATGGGGGTCTTGAGGTCTATGCGATGTCCCACCTCCACACACACCAAGTGGGCCGCCCCGGCCGCGTCGGTCATGGGATGCAGGTTTCCGGTGGTGGCGATAAAGGCGGCATAGTTTCCGCGCGGCTCTCTCGTCACCCCGAAAGGTTGTCGGAACACCGGCGTGCTGCGTGAGAAAAGGTATCGCGATACCACCTCTTGATCGGTGTTCTCCTGATAATACTCGTCGATGCACAGCAGCAGGTGGGTGCTCACCATCAGGTGTACCTCGGCCGTGGCGCGCAGGTGAATCTGGTCGGAGTAATAGGTTCTCAGGGCGGGGGGCAGGAGGATATTGCAAAAGGATGTCTTGCCATAGCCATACTGTCCCACGATGACGGGCACGAGAATGTCGCGTTGCGCCACCTCGCGGCCGGTCCATCGGGCCACCATCTGCCACATCCACTTGTGGAATCGGCTGCTCCAGTCGGGGTTCGAGGTGATGATGCGCTGCGACAAGGCAGTCACCCTGTCCACGCCGTCCCACTCGCCAAGCCCGTCTATCCATGCCGCGGCAGGGTTCCACTGCTCGATGAGCGTAGAGCCTACAAACCGCTCGAGCGTCTCGGCGGTAAGCTCCACGCCCTTGCCGTGGGCCTCCAAAAGAATGGTGTTCATCCCCTCTTGAGACAGCGGGCGATAGTCGTCGCTCCCCGATTCGGCATAAAACACCTCTCCCGTGAGCACGTTGCGGCGCAGCCGGCAGTGGGAGTCGAGATATGTGAGGGCATCCATAAGTACTTTGTTTTTGCATACAAAGATAAGGAAAAGTGGATATTCAGAAAAGCAAAAAAGCCAAAATCTTACTCCCGACCTCTCAGACCGGCTCGCGGCACCGGCGTTCCGGCAGTCGGGCAAGGCCTGCCGGAGCGTCGGCGACGATTCCCCGGTGGGGCGAAAACCGCCTGCCCTCAGAGGCTCGCCATGCGCCGCGCGCCGTCGGAAGATTGTGCAAGCCCAACCATCTATACCGATGAAAAAACTTGAAAAGCCCGACTCGTATGGCCGCCATCGGCCAAAACCGGTGAGACGAGCGTGAAAACGGGCAAAATCGAGACTTTTTACAACCCGCTGAAATACAACGATTTACAAAACATCAATAGGTTTATATCTCACAAAACCGTGCCCATCGGTTTGCGAAAGCATAGTAATCGCGAGACGAAACGACCCTGATGGCAACACGAAAAGACAGAGATGGACTTGCGAATAGATAGCAATCGCAAGCCCATCTCTGAAAAATATCGCCCCGAAGGGCATCGAAAGCCGAAAAAAAGGCGTTTTGAAAGCGGAAAAAGAATTATCCGAACGCCCGTCGGC
>DBQL01000020.1:0-546 GCA_002305235.1 Prevotella sp. UBA1395
TTTTTACTCTTTTTTCTCGCTCTTGGCGATTGCCGGAGCAATGATGTTTTTCGTCTCGTGCGACTCCGATGATGCCGACCGTTTGCCGGAGGTGGTCTGTCCGCCTGACCTGAGTTTTGTCATGGACGCGCAAGGTGTGCCCGGCATTGCGGGCATGATTCCGTACAGTCGGGCCGATTTCGAGCGTGACATCGTGGGGCATGCGTGGTGCTGTGAGAGTACGTATGAGATATCAGAGCAAGGCACTGTCTCAAACGTAAACCTCTGGAATGACATGATCGGAAAGGGTCCGGTGCATCGGTTTTTTGACAAAGACTCCGTGGCGCTGTATACATATAACGACGCGTATGGCTATCTGAACGGCGGATTGGGCTATTCGCGCCTTGCCTATACCTATGATGAGCGCGACAACGGCGTGTATGTCTCGGGCCGTCGGTCGTTGCAACTCTATGCGCCCAACGTACCGAATCCTCGCCGATTCATGGCTGTGGAGCATATCGCATACCGTTCTGACGGCAGCCCGGTGTATGGATACAGCATATTCCG
>DBQL01000020.1:572-4798 GCA_002305235.1 Prevotella sp. UBA1395
GTGATTCCTGTCGTTGGCCGAGGGGCGTGTGCGCCGCAAAGACCGGGTTTTCATGGATGATGATATGGGCCTTGACCTACCATAATTGCCGGGGTGAGGACATGATAAGTCACCGGAGGTCAAAGAGACTCCGGGCCTCCAAGGGCATGACCTCTCTCTGTTTCACATCCCGATGGTGGAGAATACGGTTGGAGAAACTTCATGATTGGGCTGCCATCACAACAAAACGGCTGTGACCAAGACCCTCGTTGCGGTGGGATTCCTGCTTGGAAACCGGTTGTTTCGGGCAGGAAGGTTCATCGCACGGTCCTTGGTCACAGCCGTTAGAATGGCTGTCGGGCATCGATGTGCCGTTGGTTCGTGAGATTATTTCTTACCCAACGACTTGAGCCACTTGAGTGGTTTGCGGATCATCGATTTCAATCCGCTTTCCTTAGGTTCACCGGCAGATGTCTTTACGACATCTTCACGCTGTGGCCGCTTGCCCTTGTTCTCGCCCTTGCGACGGTTCTTGTCGTTGCGGTTGTCGTCTTGGCGACGCTCGCCACCCTCGTTGTCACGCCGGCGGTTGTTGTTGTTTCGGCGGTTGTTGCCCTGCTCCGGCTCTGTGCCCTGCTCGTTTCGGGGGGCGCGTGCCGACTGCTCGCCGGTGTTGTTGTTACGT
The DNA here is from genome assembly GCA_002305235.1 of Prevotella sp. UBA1395. GTDB lineage: Bacteria > Bacteroidota > Bacteroidia > Bacteroidales > Bacteroidaceae > Prevotella. The sequence goes on from DBQL01000020.1 coordinate 1,237, forward strand.
CCTCGGTTGCGGCGGTCTTTGTCGCGGCGCTTGTTTTCCTGCCTTTCGGTGTTGTTCTGATTGTCGGTCTGAGGCTGCGCGCCATCCTGCGGCTTGTTGTTTCGCTGTCGGTTTTGCTCGCCGTCCTTATTGCGGCGGTTGTTGCGTGGATTGGCCTCGTCGCGCCCGTGGGCATGCTGTTTGGCTTTCTTATGGGCGGTCTCGTCGCGGTTTTGGCGTCGGCGGTCTTTCGCGGGAGTCTTTCGCGGGTTTTTGGAGGTGTTGTATTCCGGTGCCTCGCCACAGCCCTCGGGTAGCGGTGTCTTCTCGATGTCTTTGCCAAGGAATTTCTCTATCTGCCTGAAAGCATACATGTCTTCTTCGTTGACCAGCGTGATGGCCGCGCCGTCGCGGTCGGCCCGTGCCGTGCGGCCGATGCGGTGCACATAGTCTTCGGTGTCGCGGGGCACGTCATAGTTGATTACCATCGCGATGTCGTCGATGTCGATGCCGCGCGCCACGATATCGGTGGCCACGAGAACATCGATCTGCCCGCTCTTGAATCGGAACATGATGTCGTCGCGTTGGGTCTGGTCGAGGTCTGAGTGCATCTCACCACTGTTGATTTTGAGTTGCGTGAGTGCGGCGTTGATCTGCTTCACCTTCTGCTTCGAGCCTGAGAAGATGATGACCCGCTGCAGGTTTCCCGACTTGAAGATATCCTTGATGATTTCGAGTTTCTGAGTGGTGTAGCAGACATACGCGCTTTGCCTGATCTTCTCGGCGGGTTTGCTCACGGCGAGTTTCACCTCCACGGGGTTCTTGAGGAGGCTCTGTGCCAATTTCTCGATGTCGTTGGGCATGGTGGCCGAGAACATGATGGTTTGGCAAGTCTTGGGCAGGTATGACGCTATTTTCATGATGTCCTCGGAGAATCCCATGTCGAGCATGCGATCGGCCTCATCGAGAACGAAGAAGCTCACGCGGCTCAGGTCGATGTTGCCCATGCTGATGTGAGAGATGAGACGGCCCGGTGTGGCAATGATCACGTCGGCACCCATGCGCATGCTTTTCATCTCTTGGTCGTAACGGTTGCCGTCGTTGCCGCCGTAGACCGCCACGCTCGACACCCCGTCCAAGTAGTACGAGAAGCCCTGCATGGCTTGGTCTATCTGCTGCGCAAGCTCTCGGGTGGGCGACATGATAACGCAGTTGACCGCATCTTTGGGGTAGCCGCCGTCGTCGATCATCGAGAGGATGGGTAAGAGATAGGCCGCGGTCTTGCCTGTACCGGTCTGTGCCACGCCCATGAGGTCGTGCCCCTTGAGAATCTCGGGGATACAGTTTTCCTGAACAGGCGTGCACTCGTCGAAATTCATGTCGTAAAGCGAGTCGAGAATGTTATTGTTTAAATCTAATTCTTCAAATTTCATGTTACTTTTCTTTGTTTTTGTAAGGCAAAGTTCCTGTCGATTCCTTGGGGTCGGGGTGGGTTTCTTTGGATCTTGCCGTGGGCTTTAATGATTCTGTTGTTGAAAAATGCGTATGCGGCATGTGTGAAAGAGGGTGGGCGCAGCCCGTCAGTTGGGCGCGTGGCGATAGCAGATAAAGGCGATGACGGCAAACAGCAGGTTGGGAACCCATGCCGCCAGCATCGGCGGGAAGTCGGCATTGATGGCAAAGGTGGCCGATACCGTCTGCAACATGATATAGGCAAAGCTCAGGGCGAGGCCGATACCGAGATACAATCCCATGCCACCCTTGCGCTTCCGGGCCGAGAGTGACGCGCCGATGATGGTGAGGATGAACGCGGCAAACGACGAGGCGATGCGCTTATGATACTCCACCTGATACTGCACCACATTGCCCGAGCCGCGGTCTATCTGCTTAGAGATATATTCCTTGAGCTGTGGCGAGGTGAAGGTTTCCTGTTGGCCCTTGGAGTAAACGAGGTCGGTAGGCTCCATCATGATGACCGAGTCTTTCTCCGATCCGCTGGTGATGTGCTCGCGCAAGCCCTGAAGTTGTCTGATCTTCCAGTTGCGAAGGCGCCAATGATACTTCGAGTCGGAGATGGTATCATATTGCACCTCCATTGCCGTGAGGTGTGAGACGAGCTTCTTGTCCTTGAACTTATCGAGGCAGAAACCATACCCTTTTTTTAGGTTGTTGTCGTAATGCTGAATGTAGGCAATGACCCCGTGGCCCACTTGCAGCTGTACGTTCTCGGCGGATGTGTTCTTTTTCTTGTTCTTGTACATGATCTCGAAGTTCTGCCTGATTACCGTTCCATGTGGGATGACGTAGGCCGAGAGGTAAAAGGAGAGTCCGGAGATGATGACACAAGAGATCATATATGGGCGGAGGAGCCTGCGGAAAGAGATGCCCGTGGCGAGAATGGCGATGATTTCGGAGTTTCCCGCCATTTTGGAAGTGAAGAAAATGACGGAGATAAACACGAACAACGCACTGAAAAGATTGGCGAAATAGGGCACGAAGTTGGCGTAATAGTCAAAGATGATGGCCCTTGCCGGCGCATGGTACTGCGTGAACTTGGCAAGGTTCTCATTGAAGTCGAAGACTATGGAAATGGAAATGATGAGAAGAATGGAGAAAAAATACGTACCGATAAACTTCCGGATGATATACCAGTCGATGCGTTTGATATACCTCAAGGGGTTGAGGTATCTCAGAAAGAAGAGTTTTCTCACAAGCCATTTCACCACTTTCTGAAGTCGTTGGGTATGCCGGCTGACCCATTGTAGGATGCGGCGGAGCCATGAGAAGCGATGGTCGAGCCATCGTCTCAGCTTGTATATCCTGAAGTGCTTGCGAAGTTTGCGGTAGCTTTTCATTGCCGTTATTGCTTAATGGTTTGCCCGTGGTGTGGCGTGCCCTCGGCGGGCGCGGAGAGAAAGGGCCGATATTATGCCCGTCGGCCCAGCTGGTCGATGACCGATGCTTTCCAACTCACGAAGTCTCCTTGCTCGATATGGTGACGGGCATCGCCTACCAAGCGCAGGTAGAAAGCCAGATTGTGGATGCTGGCAATCTGCATGGCGAGCAGCTCGCCGGCTTTGAACAGGTGGTGGAGATAGGCTTTGGTGTAGATTCGGTCCACGTCACAGCCATCGGGATCGATGGGTGAGAAGTCGTCTTCCCATTTCTTGTTGCGCATGTTCATCGTACCTTGATAGGTGAAGAGCATTGCGTTGCGACCGTTGCGGGTAGGCATCACGCAGTCGAACATATCCACTCCGCGCTCGATGGCTTCGAGAATGTTCTGCGGTGTGCCCACGCCCATGAGATAGCGGGGCTTGTCTTGCGGTAGAATCTCATTGACCACCTCGATCATTTCATACATCACCTCGGTGGGTTCGCCTACGGCCAGTCCGCCGATGGCATTGCCGTCGGCCCCCTTGTCGGCCACATATTTGGCCGCCTCGCGCCTGAGATCCTTGTAAGTACAGCCTTGTACGATGGGGAAGAGGCTCTGATGATGCCCGTAAAGCGGCTCGGTCTCATCGAAACGCTTGATGCAACGGTCGAGCCATCGCTGCGTGAGCTGCAGCGATTGCTTAGC
>DBQL01000020.1:4813-9341 GCA_002305235.1 Prevotella sp. UBA1395
CTTTCCGGCGTGAAGAAATGCTTGGATCCGTCTATGTGTGAGCGAAATTCGCAACCCTCCTCACGCAGTTTCCGAATGCCCGTGAGTGAGAATACTTGGAAGCCTCCGCTATCGGTGAGGATGGGACGGTCCCATCCATTAAAGCCGTGCAGTCCTCCGGCCTTGCGCAAAATGTCAAGGCCGGGACGGAGATAGAGATGGTATGTGTTGCCGAGAATGATCTGGGCGTTCACCTGTTCGCGCAGTTCGCTGAAGTGAACACCTTTCACACTGCCACAGGTTCCCACGGGCATGAAGATCGGAGTCTTGATCTTTCCGTGGTCGGTGGTAATGATTCCGGTGCGGGCGTCGCTGCACGGGTCGGTATGTTGCAATTCAAAAGTCATGGCTTGGGCTTGTTGTTGCTGCGGCGTTATGATTCTTTTCCGGCAGATTGGAGGTCGGAAGTCTCACGGATGGTGAGGTCGACGGGGTGGTCCACAATCTCATCGGTGAGTGCAAACTTCCATACATCCTGCACGTTCTCAACGTAATGGAACTCCACTCCGGTGCGATATTTCTCGGGAATTTCCTCAATGTCCTTGCGGTTGTCCTTGCACATCATGATGTCGGTGATACCCGCACGCTTGGCGGCGAGGATTTTTTCCTTGATGCCTCCCACCGGCAACACCTTTCCACGAAGCGTGATCTCTCCCGTCATGGCCGTGTTTTTTCTCACCTTGCGTTGCGTGATGGCCGAGGCAATCGATGTGGCAATGGTGATGCCCGCAGACGGACCGTCTTTGGGTGTGGCCCCTTCGGGCACGTGAATGTGGATATTCCAGTTGTCGAAGATACGCGAATCGACCTGAAGATACTCGCAGTGCGCCTTGACATATTGTAAGGCGATGATGGCACTTTCCTTCATCACGTCGCCGAGATTACCTGTCAATGTGAGTTTGCCGGCTTTGCCTTTGGAGAGCGAAGTCTCTATAAAGAGTATCTCTCCGCCTACGCTTGTCCACGCCAATCCGGTCACCACGCCGGCATAATCGTTGCCCTGATAGATGTCGCGGTAGAATGGCGGCTTGCCCAAGAGGTCTTCGATGTCGGCCGGATTGATAGTCGTCGTGGGCAATTCGCCATCCATTGCCTTGCGGAAAGCCAGTTTGCGCAGGGCCTTATTCGTTTGTTTTTCCAGTTGGCGCACACCACTCTCGCGGGTGTATTGCTCAATGATTTTCTCCAGTGCCTGCTTGGTAAACTTGATCTTGGGCTCGTTTTTGTCGAGTCCGGTGTTCTCCAATTCACGCGGAACAAGATGTCGTTTGGCAATCTCGATCTTCTCTTCGGTGATGTATCCCGACACTTCGATCAGCTCCATACGGTCGAGGAGCGGCCTCGGAATGTTGTTCAGGTCGTTGGCCGTGGCAATGAACAGCGTTTTGGAGAGGTCGTAGTCCACGTCGAGGAAGTTGTCGTGGAACGCGGAGTTTTGCTCGGGGTCGAGCACTTCGAGCAATGCCGACGAGGGGTCTCCGTTGATGGTGTTCTGCGTTACCTTATCTATCTCGTCGAGAATGAATACCGGATTTGACGATCCGGCTTTCTGAATGCTCTTGATAATGCGTCCGGGCATGGCGCCGACGTATGTGCGTCGGTGTCCGCGAATCTCACTCTCGTCATGCAATCCGCCGAGCGACATGCGCACATACTTGCGCTTCATGGCCGAGGCGATGCTCTTGCCCAGCGAGGTCTTGCCCACTCCGGGAGGGCCGTAAAGGCAGATGATGGGCGATTTCAGGTCGCCACGCAACTGTAATACGGCCAAATATTCGAGGATGCGCTCCTTGACTTTCTCCATGCCGTAGTGGTCTTGGTCGAGCACTTTCTTAGCGCGTTTGAGGTCAAGATTGTCTTGTGTGTACAGTCCCCAAGGCAGGGCGGTCATCTGTTGCAGGTAGTTGAGCTGCACGCTGTATTCCGGACTCTGCGGATTGAACATGTCGAGCTTGTCCAATTCCTTGTAAAAGGTCTTGGCAATTTCCTCGGGCCACTTCATGTTCTTGGCTTTTTCCAGCAGCTCATGCTTCTCGGGCGACCCCTCGCTGCCCCCCAATTCCTCTTTGATGTTCTTCATTTGCTGTTGCAGGAAGTATTCTTTCTGCTGCTCATCGAGGTCTTCGCGGGTTTTCTGGTGAATCTGGTTTCTGAGCTGTTGGAGCTGAATCTCCCTGTTTTCAATCTTCAACAGTTCGATGATTCGTTCCTTGATGTTGCCGTATTCCAGCAGCCTGATCTTGTCTTTGACCGACAATGGCAGGTTGGTGCACACGAAGTTGGTGAACATGATTGGGTTGGTGAGGTTCTTGATGGTCATCAGAATGTCATCCGGAATCTCCTCACTGCTCTTGATCAACTCTTCGGTAGACGCGCGCAAATCCTCTATCAGTGTCACAAACTCAGAGTCTTCGTCGGTCGGAAGCTCGTCGGGCGAGGGTGCCACGATACCTTTATAGTAGGGTTTGATGCCCGTGATTTTCTGCAACCGGCATTTGCCGAGCGACTGGAAGATGGCTGTCACGTTGTCGGGAGTGGGCATTTCGATGATTCTCACCAGCCGGGCGTAGACGCCATATTCATAGAGTTCGTTGCCGGCGGGATTGTCCACGTCGGAATTGCGTTGGCAGAATATGGCGCAAATATTGTCTTTGGGGTTCTTGCTGAGTTTCTTGGCTAAGTTCATGCTTGCCTTTCTCCCGATGAGGATAGGTACCAATACTCCGGGGAAAAGCACCATGTTGCGGGTGGCAAGCACGGGAATCTCATCAGGTGCCTCGGTGTTCAACAGGTGTGTAATGTCGCCGTCGAAGTCTGCAAACATCTGAATCGATGTATTTTGTTTTTTGCTCATTGTTGGATTCTGAAACAGTTTTTGAAGTGATAATCAACTATCGGGGGTGTCTTTTGCTAATATCCTGCAAAGGTACAAATATTATCGCATATAATAGGTGTATGAATCCATAAAAAATGTTGGCATCGCCGTCTCGGCAAAATATATGTGTGCCTTTTTCGTTAAAAGTATATGTCAGAAGGATTTTCTTTCCAGCGTTTCACCATCCGGCACGATCGGTGCGCCATGAAGATTGGCACCGACGGCGTGTTGCTGGGCGCATGGGCGCGTGTGGGTGGCCGGATGCTCGATATTGGCACGGGTAGCGGACTTATCGCCCTGATGCTGGCGCAACGCCATCCCCATTCGTTGGTCGAGGGCGTGGAGCTTGATGCCGATGCCGCCGCGCAGGCGCGGCAAAACGTCGAGGCCTCGCCTTTCGCGTCACGGGTGCGTGTTTTCGAGTCGTCTTTTCAAGCCTTCGTGCCCTCGGGAGGCTATGATGCCATTGTCTCCAACCCTCCGTTTTTCTTGCATTCGCATCCCACCCCCGACGTGTCGCGCACCACGGCGCGGCACGCGGAGACGGTTTTCTTCAAGGATTTTTTTGCTTTTGTCAGGCGATGGCTGCTCGACTCGGGCGAGACGAGCATCATCGTGCCGTGGGAAAACGCAGACCCCATTGCCGCCGAGGCCTATCTTGCCGGACTGTTTCTCACCCGTCGCATCGCCGTGAGGACCAAGCGCGACAAGCCGTTGGAGCGTTGCCTGCTCGCCTTCGGCAAGCGTCGCATCGCGCCTCCCGAGTTGGGGGAGGTGTGCCTGTTGGATGATGATGGGTCGAGGGGGCCGTGGTATCGTGCCATTACCGGGGCATTCTATCGGTAACCGCGGCGCGGGGGGATGTCGTCGGATGCTTTCCGATGGTCAGATGCCGGGCAGTCGCCGCTCTATTTTCTTTTGGATGAGCTTCGTGAGGGCTATGCCGCGCAGGGTGCGCCGTGCGATGCCCTGCCTGATTCCGTTGATCTCGTTGAACAGTTCGGCCGCCGCTGTCTGTATGGCATTGGGCTGACGCTCGCTCTTGTCGCCCTCGGGATTGACGATAATCCGTATTCCACGCTCCTCAAGATGTATGTCGATGTCTTCTCCCGACTCCACCGGGTCGCCGTCATAATGTATCACTCCCGGCTGCGAGCGGTGCACATGCAGGTGTTTGGTCTGCATGGTCTTGATCTTGGAACTCTTGTCAAGCGTCTTGCTGAACATGTCGATGGCAATCTGCGGAGCTTCTATCACGTCGAAAGGCTCCATGATAATCACGTCCATGAGTCCGTCGCTCATCGAGGCTTGCGGCGCGATATAAGCATTGTTGCCATATTGCGAGGCGTTGGCGCAAGAGATGAGGAAAGCCTTGTACACCGTGGTGTCGCCGTCGATACATATCTCGTATGTCTCGGGCTTGTATGTCACGCCCTCCTCCAGCACCTTTTGGATATAGGTGATAGGTCCCCGTTTGCCCGTCTCGGCAAACTTTTGGCTCACAAAGGCATCGAATCCCATGCCGCAGGTGCAGAAGAACGGGTAGCCGTTGATCACGCCATAGTCCAGCTCGTGTATCTCGCATCGGTTGATGATATCGATGCTTTTTCTCAC
>DBQL01000020.1:9394-10832 GCA_002305235.1 Prevotella sp. UBA1395
CCGTCGTGGGCGGCCTGCGTGGCCAACCGGGTGGCATGGCCGGCATATTCGGTGTTCCTGATCTCATAATCGAAGCGCTCTTGATCAAGATACTTCTCTATCTTTCCGGGTATTTGCGCCTTTGCCGCTGTGCCGGATATGGGGTTGATGATAAAAAGTATTCTCTTCTTCATGCCTCGGATATTATGCCTTGCAAAATTAGTGAAAATCCATTGATATCCCTTTGAATTGTCGCGATTTTTGCTTATTTTGACGATTTCTTGCGTTTTAGGCTACGTTCTAAGTTCTTTTTTGTATCTTTGCAGCCTAATTTATAACATTGTAAAGATTCTACACCTATTATTAAAATGGGACAGCTACAGGAAAAGTACCAAAAATACCGTTTGCCTCAGCAGTATATGGAGGCCGGCGTTTACCCCTATTTCAGAGAAATTACAAGTAAGCAAGGTCCGGAAGTGACTATGGGCGGCCATCAGGTTCTGATGTTCGGCAGCAATGCATACACCGGCCTCACCGGCGACGACCGCATCATCGAGGCGGGCAAGAAGGCATTGGAGAAGTATGGCTCGGGCTGTGCGGGCAGCCGTTTCCTCAACGGCACGCTCGACATTCACGTTCAATTGGAGAAGGAGTTGGCCGCTTTCGAGCACAAAGACGATGCCCTGTGCTTTTCTACAGGCTTCACGGTCAACTCGGGTGTCATTCCATCGGTGGTGGGCCGTGGCGACTACGTGATTTGCGACGACCGCGACCATGCCTCTATTGTAGACGGGCGGCGTTTGAGTTTTGCCACGCAGCTGCACTATAAGCACAACGATATGGAAGACTTGGAGCGTGTTCTCCAAAAACTTCCCGCCGAGGCCATCAAGCTGATCGTTGTCGACGGTGTGTTCTCGATGGAGGGAGACCTCTGCAAGCTGCCTGAAATCGTGGAGCTGAAACACAAGTACAACTGTTCCATCATGGTAGACGAGGCTCACGGTCTCGGCGTCTTCGGCGAGCAGGGCCGTGGCGTTTGCCATCATTTTGGACTTCAAGACGACGTAGACCTCATCATGGGCACGTTCTCCAAGAGCTTGGCTTCCATCGGCGGATTTATCGCCGGCGATGCCGACACCATCAATTTCCTGCGCCACACCAGCCGCACTTATATCTTCTCGGCCAGCGACACGCCGGCTGCCACGGCCGCGGCGCTCGAAGCATTGCACATCATCCAGAACGAGCCGGAGCGTATTGCACACCTGTGGGACGTGACCCATTACGCGCTCAAGCGTTTCCGTGAGGAAGGGTTCGAGATCGGAGACACCGAGAGTCCTATCATTCCGCTCTATGTGCGCGATATCGACAAGACTTTCCTTGTGACCAAGTTGGCCTTCGATGCCGGCGTGTTCATCAATCCGGTGATTCCTCCGGCCTGTGCGCCGCAAGACACATTGGT
>DBQL01000197.1:0-1231 GCA_002305235.1 Prevotella sp. UBA1395
GTCCAACCCGTCTTTGGACGAGATGGCAAGCTGCACGGTTCCGTTCTGCTTCTCGGGGATGACAAGTTTGTACCAATCTTCAGGATGACTGCCTGATAATTGTCCGGTGTACGAATTTCCGCCGGTGATCGGCGTGGCTGTGGTCCAATCGCTACCTGCGGCCCGTGCAAACGGCAGCATCATCGACAGGAAGAAAGCCATGAATAGTAATTTTAGTCTCATGATATTTACTTGTTTAATGGTGTTAATGATTCGTGTTGAGAGGATGGGTGTCCATTGAAATGAATGTGTTACGGTGGAAGTTTACCATAGGCATAACGTTGTTAAAATGACAGATTATATAGGGAAATGAAATCGAGCCAACTTAGTTTGCGTAACGTGCGTATCAGTTCTCCAAAAGTAGGCGATTTGAAATAATATCGCAAGTTATAGGGCAAGAAATAATTAACAAATCGTATAAATCTTATTTTTTTTGTTGATATGATAATTTTTTGGACTGTTTTTTGAAGTAAAATCGTGAAAAGGGGTGGGTTGAGACTACGCAATGGCACTGTTTTTACGAATGACGATACGTCGAACTTATGTGAAATGATGTCCTCTCGGCCTCTCGGATTATCCCGTGTGTCGCATGGAGGATGGGGCCGGCCCATGCGCGGCGATGTTTTTTCGCAATCGGTCGGACTTTGTCTGCCTACCACATGGTGCGTTTCGCCCCTCCGGTCGCCATGCGATGTCCTTGTGTCCGGATTGTGCCGGCCTTGGCTTCCGAACCTTTCGTACGTTATGTTGTTCATCTCAACTTCTTGCCATCGTATATAATTATGGTATGAGGCATGGATGCCGATGGGTCGTTGGAAGGCCGGCACGGCCATCATTGATGCCATCATGGGCCGTCAGACCTGTTTTCGGCGGAAATGTTACGATGGTGGAACATTCTGAAACAAATAGAATAGCGGGAATGGCAAGAAATGAGTATTTTTGCCTTTGGTAATGAAATCAAACTCTTGAACGATATGAAACGAATGGCAAACTTGTTCACAAAACTCCTCGCCACGGCCGCATTGTGCCTTGGTGTCTCGTCGGCCGCTGCCGCGGTAGATCCCAATTTTTACATCTTCCTGTGTTTCGGGCAGTCGAACATGGAGGGCAATGCCAAGATAGAAGAGCAGGACCTCGTGGGAGTAGACCCCCGTTTTGAGATGATGGCAGCGGTAAACGATGCCGGACGAGG
>DBQL01000197.1:1262-3416 GCA_002305235.1 Prevotella sp. UBA1395
CCTGCCCAAGAACATCAGGGTGGGTGTCATCACGGTGGCCGTGGGAGGATGCCATATCGAGACCTTCATGAAAGACTCGGTAGACCACTATGTCAAGACACGTGCGCCACAGTGGATGAAGGGAATGCTCAAGGCTTACGACAATAACCCTTACAACCGCATGGTGGAGTTGGCCCGCAAGGCACAGCAGTCGGGAGTGATCAAGGGCATCCTGCTGCATCAGGGAGAGTCGAACACCGGCGACAAGCGATGGCCGGAGAAAGTGGCGTGGGTCTATCACCAGCTCATTGCCGATTTGGGTCTGAAGACCGAGGAGGTGCCGTTGCTGGCCGGCGAGGTGGTACAGGCCAACGGTCGGGGGCGGTGCATCGCCATGAACCCCATCATCAACAGTCTGCCCCGGACCATACACACGGCGCATGTCATCTCCTCAGAGGGTTGCACCAGTGGGCCTGACGACCTGCACTTCGACGCGGCGGGATACCGTGAGCTGGGGCGGCGCTACGGCAATAAGATGCTGTCGCTCTTGGGCTATCCCGTATATGAGAGCGTGGAGATTCCCTCTGATGCCCGGGTGGCATCTACCGCCGAGCCGGGCAACGATTTTCCCAAGGTGGATGGCAACCGAAAGGCGTACTTCAGGCTGCATGCCCCACAGGCCAACAGGGTTCAAGTGGACATCTGTGGCAAGAAGTATGACATGCAACGCGACGTAACGGGCGTGTGGACCGGTGTGACCGATCCGCTCGTGGTGGGCTTTCATTATTATTTTTTCATCGTCGACGGCGTGCAGATTGTAGACCCCGCGAGCGACACTTTCTTCGGATGCAGCCGGCAGTCGGGTGGAATCGAGATTCCCGAAGGCGACGAGGGCAATTATTACAGGCCGCAACAGGGCGTGGCCAAGGGGCAGGTGAGGTCGGTACAATATTTTGCCGCATCGACAGGAGAATGGCGTCGGGCCATGATCTACACCCCGGCAGAGTATGAGACGGGCAAAAAGCGTTATCCGGTGCTCTATCTGCAGCACGGAATGGGTGAGGATGAGACCGGCTGGAGCCATCAGGGACAGATGCAAAACATCATGGACAACCTCATTGCAGAGGGCAAGGCCGTGCCGATGATTGTCGTGATGGAGAGTGGTGATGTGAAAGCACCGTTCCGCGGTGGCCGCAACGAGGCCGGACTGAGCAGCTACGGCGCCGGTTTCTATAAGGTGCTGCTCAATGACCTCATACCGATGGTGGAGCGTACATTCCGTGTACGCGCCGACAGAGACTACAGGGCAATGGCCGGTTTGTCGTGGGGCGGGCACCAAACTTTCGATGTTGTATTTACCAACTTGGATAAATTCTCTTACGCCGGCGCGTTCAGTGGTGCCATTTTCGGATTGGACTTGAACAAGACCTACGGCGGAATCTTCAGCCGACCGGAAGAGGTGAACGGAAAACTGCATTATCTTTTCCTTGGCAGCGGAAGCGAGGAGAACATGGGAACGGCCAAACTGATCGACGATTTGCGCGGGGCCGGCATCAAGCTCGACAGTTATCTCTCGCCCGGCACAGCCCACGAGTGGCTCACATGGCGCCGATGCCTCAAGGAGTTTGTTCCGCATTTGTTTCAGAAATGATAGTTATATATATAATAAGGTGTAATCCGCGAATACCCAAGTGCCCTTTGTTCGCGCAAGACGAAATCTCGAAATAAGATGAAGAAATGTTTTTTGGGGGGCTTGTCCCTGTTGTTTTCTTTGACGTTACAGGCCCAACAACGGTTGTGGTATACCCGTCCGGCCACCCAATGGGTGGAGGCTTTGCCCATTGGCAACGGCTTCTTGGGCGGCATGGTCTATGGCGGGGTGGCACAAGAGACCATCTCGCTGAATGAGACGACATTTTGGTCGGGTGGCCCCCATGACAACAATTCCAAGGAATCATTGCAATATCTGCCCGAGATCAGACAAAAGATATTCGAGGGCAAGGTCAACGAGGCGCAGGATTTGGTCAATCGTCATGTGGTGAAGGGGCCGCATGGCATGCGCTTCCTGCCGTTGGCCGACGTGAAAATCGGATTCGACGTGAAAGGCAAGGCATCCGACTACACACGCAGTTTGGACTTGCAGACGGCGCAGGCAACAGTGGAATATACCGTTGA
>DBQL01000217.1:0-1810 GCA_002305235.1 Prevotella sp. UBA1395
AAAATAAAGAGTTTATTGACCATTACAAGATTCTCATTGGTAGACTTGTACCAAGCAATGGGGAGTTGGACGTTGACCCAAAAGATGGCTATAGAGTAATCACCAACACCCAACTTATTGGACCAGAACAAATCAATACCGAAACATACCTTGATATTGGCGTGTTCAAAACAGAATTGGAAGCTCTTAACTTTGACAGTTATCTTAAATGCAAGTTTACAAGATTCTTATTGAGACAGGCTATTTCATCATTAAATGTTACAAGAGAGTGCTTTCAGTTCGTCCCTCTCCAAGACTTCACCAAGCCGTGGACCGATGCGGAACTCTACGAAAAATATGGTTTGGATGAGAAAGAGATTGCTTTTGTCGAAAGTATGATCAGACCCATGGAGGATTAGGCTATGCAGACAAACGAAATATTGCCCGACGCCCACCGTCGGACTCCCAAGGTTTACGCTTACAGCGATACGTCGTTTCCCGGGCAACTCAAGGTTGGATATACCACTCAAGAGCTTGTGGAGAAACGAATTGGGCAGCAACATCCCATCAAGACACCGTGGAAAACGGAGAAACTGCAATGGTGGGACGAAGCTTTCTATGATGACGGGTCGGGGACGGCATTTTCTGACCACGACTTGCACCGCTATCTCAAGCAGATGGGAAAGGAAAATACTGCCGGTGAATGGTATGTTTGCACCGTGGAAGACGTGAAGGCTGCCTACGTGGCGCTGCGCCAACACCGGGAGGTAAGCATGAGTCGCACGCTCGACTTCAAGATGCGTCCCGAGCAACAACGGGCGGTAGAAATGACGGCCCAATACTTTGATCGTATAGACCGAGAACAAGAGGGCAGGGTGGCAAAGCGTGTGCCCCACTTTCTTTGGAATGCAAAGATGAGATTCGGAAAGACCTTTGCCACCTATCAGCTGGCGAAACGGATGGGTGCCCGACGTGTGTTGGTGTTGACGTTTAAACCGGCTGTGGAGGAGGCATGGCACGATGACCTGATGGGTCATGTGGATTTCGAGGGCTGGCAATTCTTCTCTTCGCAGGGTGATGGGGATCCCAACGAGCTGGATAAGAGTCGTCCGATAGTGTGCTTCGGATCATTTCAAGATTATTTGGGATTGGATCGTACCGGTAATATCAAGAGCAAGAACGAGTGGGTGCATGGCATCAATTGGGACTTGGTCGTGCTCGACGAGTACCATTTCGGAGCATGGAACGAGCATGCAAGGGCATTGCTTGACATCGGCGACGAGGCTGCCAAACGCGACATCATGGAACAGAACGAGCTGTTGCGCGAGGATGGCTTTGACGTGTCAATGGGCAACGGTTTTGAAGAGGGCATTATGCCCATCACCGGATACCATTATCTCTATCTGAGTGGCACGCCGTTCAGGGCGTTGCAGAGTGGCGAGTTTACCGAAGAGCAGATCTTCAATTGGACCTATCAGGACGAACAGCAGAGCAAAAGGGAATGGGAGGGAGCGTGCAATCCCTACGCTGAGATGCCGACGATGGTGATGATGACCTATCAGATGCCTGACGATTTGGGACGACTGACGGAGCAGTACGACATGAATGAGTTTGACCTGAATGAGTTTTTCAAGGCCGAGGGTATCGGGGAAGAGGCTCGTTTCGTGCATGAGAAGGCGGTGCAGAAGTGGCTTGACATCATTCACGGCGACATGAGTATATTCAATCACAACGACGACCCACATAACCAGTTGCCCGCTCTGCCATACGACGACGTGCGGCTGCTGGAGATCTGCAATCACACGATGTGGTTTATGTACAGCGTGGCAAG
>DBQL01000217.1:1815-10389 GCA_002305235.1 Prevotella sp. UBA1395
GGGCGGGCATCGGTCTCGAGGCACTCCGGCCGGTGCGCCAGGCCATGGGCGACAACCCTATCGCAACACGCACCATTGTGCTGACCTGCGGCAAACTCACCACCGGAGTGACCATCAAACCGCTATCGGGAATATTCATGCTGCGCAACTGCTCGTCGCCGGAGACTTATTTTCAGGCCGCCTTTAGGGTACAGTCGCCGTGGACCGTGCCATCGGAAGATGACCCCATGAGGCGGGATATACTGAAGACAACTTGTTATGTCTTTGATTTCGCACCCAACAGGGCGTTGCGTGAGGTGGTGGAATATGCCAACCGGCTAAGCCTCGATGCTACGGCGACGGCTACCAAGAAGGTTGACGACTTCATCAACTTCCTGCCCATTCTGCAGTTTGACGGTGCCTCGATGAAGATGGTCGATGCCACAGAGATACTCGACTTCGTGGACAATGGCACGACAGCCACCCTGCTGGCCCGGCGATGGAACAGTGCGACATTGGTCGATGTGAGCACGGCGACCATCGAGAAGATTCTCGCCAACCCCGACGCATACGCGGCTATCATGAAGATAGAGGGGTTCAGGGCGATGGGTGAACAGGTGTTGGAGACCATTGTGAACCGTTCGAAAGACATCGAGAAGATGAAGCGGGAGAGCGACGGAACACCGAAGGCCAAGAAAGAGATAGACCAAAAGACCAAGGAACGCAACACACTGCGCAAGCAGGTGCAGGAGAAACTCATGAAGTTTGCCACCCGTATACCCATCTTTATGTATCTGACCGACTATCGTGAGGAGTCGTTGACCGATATCATACGCAAACTTGAGCCGCTGTTGTTCAGGCGGGTGACAGGCCTGACGATAGACGATTTCGAGCTGTTGGTGTCGGTCGGGGTGTTCAACGATGCTCAGATGAACGACGCCATCCTCAAGTTCAGGCGGTATGAGGATAGCAGTTTGGTGTACACGGGCATCAATCGCCATGAGCAAGACGAGTATGTGGGCACGTGGAGTGGAAGGGTCATGAGAAGTGATGTTGTGGTGGCGAAGCGGCGGTAGTGCCGTGTTGTGACGAACGAAGAAAGCCATTACTCCGGGTATCGACGACGGAGTAATGGCTTTCTGTGGTTTGCAGTCAATGCCTCAGGCCAGTTCGAGCCCCAGTTTGAGCCTCAGTTTCTCGATGGCAGGATTCTGCTGTCGCAGGTTGTCGAATATCTCGCGCTTGGTAAACACCTTGCGGGTCTTGTCGGGGTCGGCCAATGTGAGGGTGAGCCGGATGTCGTTGTTGCCCAATGTCTTGCGCATGGTGGCGACAATGTTCCCCTTGATGTCGTTGGTTTGGCTCAGGAGAATCTCGTTGTCGAGCACCACCTCGATGTCGGGGTAGTTGGAAATGTGAGGCGTGAGGTTCTTGAGACGTGCCGCCAAGCCCACAAGGTGCTGTGGCATGCGATTGCACATCAGGGTCCATTGTATGCTCAGCTCATCGTCGGTAAACATCTTTGCGGCTGTCCCGGCGGGTTTCTCTTCGGCCTTGATGTCAGCGGAGTAGTCGGGTTGGCGGTTTCCTTGCCTGAGGTTTGACAAGGTCATGCCGAGGTTTTTGAGCTTGAGGCGCGGTCCGGCAGGTGCAGTTGGGTTGGCGGCCGGCTGTTGCCGGGCGGGCCGTGATGTTGTCACGGCGCTGTCGTGGGGTGTCGAGAGGGTTGGGGCAGAGGGTGTGTGGCCCTCGGGGCGGGTCGCGTCAGCCCCGGCTACCTGCGATGCCGGTTGAGGCTGGACGGTCTTGATGTTCTTGAACAGGATTTTCAAACTCTTGGGGCTACGCCCCGCGCCGGCACCGTCGGCATCGTCGGGTTGCGTGATCTGTGCCACGCGGATGAGCGTAAGCTCTACCAACAGTCGCTTGTTGCTGCTCTGTCGGTAGTTCACGTCACATTCGTTCATGATGCGCAGGGCTTTGTAGAGAAAGGTAGTGGGGCATTTCTTGGCTTGCTCCTGATATTTCTCGCGCTGGCCGTCGCTCACTTCGAGGAGCGAAAGGGTTTGCGGATTCTGCGCCATCATCACGTTGCGCACGTGAGATGCCAAGCCTCCGATGAAGTTTCCACCGTCGAATCCCTTGGCGATAACACTGTTGAGCAGGAGCATGATGTCGCTCACCTTGTTTTCCAAGGCAAGGTCTACGATACGGAAATAGTGCTCGGCGTTGAGCACGTTAAGGTCTTCGAGCACCTTCTGCAAGGTGATGTCGCCCTGACAATAGCTCGCCACTTGGTCGAAGATCGACAAGGCATCGCGCATGCCTCCGTCTGCTTTCTCGGCAATAACGTTGAGGGCTTCTTCCTCGTAGGCAATGCCTTCGCGGTCGGCCACCATCTTCAGGTGGTCGATAATCTTGGGCACTGTCATGCGCTCAAAGTCGTAAATCTGGCAGCGCGAGAGGATGGTGGGCAGTATTTTGTGTTTCTCGGTGGTGGCGAGGATGAAGATGACATGCTGCGGCGGCTCCTCGAGGGTTTTCAGAAAAGCGTTGAAAGCCGAGGTGGAGAGCATGTGCACCTCGTCGATGATGAATACCTTGTACCTGCCGGTCTGCGGTGGAATCTGTGTCTGTTCCATCAGGGTCTTGATGTTTTCCACCGAATTGTTGCTCGCTGCGTCAAGCTCAAAGATGTTCATCGAGCGTCCGTCGTTGAACGAGCGGCAGCTCTCGCACTCATCGCAAGCCTCTCCGTCGGGCGTGGGATGCTCGCAATTGATGGTCTTGGCGAAGATGCGGGCACAGGTAGTCTTGCCCACTCCACGCGGCCCGCAGAAGAGATAAGCATGGGCCAGCTTCCCGCTTCTGACGGCATTCTTCAGCGTTGTGGTCAGGGATTCTTGCCCCACCACCGAGCCAAAGGTCATCGGACGGTATTTTCTGGCCGATACTATGTAGTTGTCCATAATGTTTGATGTGATTGTTTGTGTTGCAAAGATAGTGCAATTTGACAGAAGGGCAAAACAAAAATGGCGTTTTCTTTTGCTCTTTGGGCGAATTGCATTATCTTTGCAACAGTTTATGGAGAAAGGAATATGAGCTTGAAACTGTCCGTCTTTTGGAACTTTCTGTCACGCAATAAATATCTGATAACATCGGTTATCGGTGTTGCCGTGGTGGGGTTTATCGATGAGAACAGCTTCATGAAGCGCATAGAATACGAGCTGCAGATCAGTCAGATGAAAGATGAGATCAGGAAATACGAGGCGCAGAACGAGAAATCGACCAAGGCCTTGCAAGAGTTGCAGCGCGATCCGAAGGCCATTGAGAAGATTGCCCGTGAGAGATACTTCATGAAAGCCGATGATGAGGATATCTATGTGCTGAGCACTGACCGGCAGATGACAGACGACGAGCAAGCAAATTCAAACGGAATCGATGAGACAATTAAATAGATGGCAAAGCATCTTGTTCCTTATGGGCGGCGCGCTGATGGTTGTCGGCGCCGGATGTTTTGCGTTGATGTGGCAACAACAGACGGTTTGTTGGGTGTTTTTGGCAGGGGCATTGGCATTCACGACGATGCAGCTCATGCAGACTTACGAGGGACGAGACATGACCATCAGACGTCTCAAGCGTATCCAAGGCCTTGCCGACCTGCTGTTTGTCATTGCCGGAATATTGATGTGTGACAACGTTCATGGATTCCTGAGGCCCATGTTTTCCAATATGACAGACTATATTAACTACGTGTTCAACAAGTGGGTGATCCTGTTGTTGATAGCCGCAATTTTGGAAGTATACACCGTTCATCGCCTCGATCGGGAACTTTCGAAAAAAAATATAAAAGAGTAGGATATATCTCAAAATAGCCTAATTTTTTTCTATGCGTCGTGAATACATATTATCTTTGTATGACTTGAAGGAACATCCGTTTATGAATAAAATAATATACGCAGTTATCAGTGTTTTGAGCCTTACATCGTGTGCAGACACTTTTAGTATAACCGGCTTGTCGAACGTGTCGACGCTCGATGGGCAGAAGTTGTATCTGAAGGTGTACAAGGATACGGTGTTGAAGAATCTGGATTCTTGTGACGTGGTGCACGGGCAGTTTCAGTTTCAGGGTTCCATTGATTCGGTGCGTATTGCCAATATTTTCATGGATGACAATGTGGGTCTTCCGGTGGTGTTGGAGAACGGCGAGATCGTGGTAAAGATTGATAACACGCAGGAGAGTGTCACCGGCACGCCGCTCAATGACAAGCTCTCCGCCTTCAGGGAAAAATTCACGCAGCTCATGAATCAGAGCATGGACTTGGTGCACAGGCACGATCAGGCTATCATGAACGGCAAGGATATGGAGGTCGTCAATGCCAAGTTAGCGGCCGAGGACGAGGAGTTGAACCGGAAAATGGACAAGCTCGTCACCTCGTTTGTCACCGAGAATTTCGACAATGTGCTTGGCCCTTATATCTTCATCAATACCTGCATGAGTCGCTACGAGGTGCCTATGCTCGACGCGTGGATAGAGGATATCATGAGTAAGGCTACCGAAAAGTTCAAGAATGATCCGCAGGTGAAGGAGTATTATTCCACTGCTCAGCAGAATCAGAATATCATGAACGGTATGCAAGATCCTGTTCCGCAGCATCCGGTGCCACCGGTTTTGCCGCCGTCGGACGGTCCCACGCCCAACGAGATGGCTGCGCCGCAGGGTGGTATGCAATCGCAGAGGCCGGTCGTTCCGGCACCATAGGATTCAAGTGACATCATATTCGCAGCACGATGAGAACAATCATAGATGGCGGTTGTATTGTCAATGAAGGCAGATCGTTTGTGGGCGCTGTCGTAATAGACGATGATCGCATAACGGAAATTAAGGAGGGCAGTCATCATCCCCGTGGAAACTACGATCGGTTTGTAGATGCCACGGGGTGTTTCGTATTGCCGGGAGTGATCGATGAGCATGTCCACTTGCGTGAGCCGGGCCTTACCCGTAAGGCCGATATGGCCGGAGAGACACGCGCCGCGGCCGCGGGGGGCGTGACTTCGTTCTTGGATATGCCCAACACGGTACCGCAAACCACGACGATAGAGGCCTACACCGATAAGTTGTCGATGGCGGGCGACCGCTGTCGGGTGAATTATGGCTTCTTCTTTGGGGCCACGAAAGACAACCATCGGCTCTTTGCCGAGTTGGACCGGACACGTGTTCCCGGCATCAAACTGTTCATGGGGGCCTCCACGGGCAATATGCTCGTGGACCGACGGGAGTCGTTGCAGTCGGTGTTCAAGGCTTGTGCCGACCTCGACCTTCCGCTGATGACCCATTGTGAGGACACGGCAATGATCAACAAGAACATGGCATTGATGAAGGAACGCTATGGCGACGACCCCGATATCACCCATCATGCCGAGATCCGTTCAGCCGAATCGTGCTTCGCGTGCTCGTCATTGGCGGTGGAATTGGCCCGCCAATTCGGCACACGGCTGCACATCGCGCACGTCTCTACGGCCCGCGAGCTGGAGCTTTTCGATACGGAGACATCGAGTGCCATACTGCCAAAAATCACCGGTGAGGCTGTAATCAGCCATCTATGGTTTACCGATGAAGACTATAAAACCAAGGGCACGCTCATCAAGTGCAACCCTTCGGTGAAATCATCGGCCGACCGAGACGCCCTGCGCAGGGCCTTGGCCGACGGCCGTATCGTCGCCGTGGGCACCGACCACGCCCCTCATGAGCTGAAGGATAAACAGGGTGGCTGTGCCAAAGCCGCCTCGGGTATGCCCATGTTGCAGTTTTCCTTGGTTGCCATGCTGACCTTGGCCGACCGCGGCGTCATCACCATTGAGCGATTGGCAGAGCTGATGGCCCATCGCCCGGCGCAGTTGTTCTCGATAAGCGGGCGCGGATTTCTTCGGGAAGGATACAAGGCCGATATCGCCATCGTGAAGCGTTGCGACCCTTGGACGGTCACCGAGGATGTGATATTGAGCAAATGCGGCTGGAGCCCGATGCAGGGACAGTCGTTCGAGTGGAAGGTGGAGAAAACGTTTTGCAATGGCCATTTGGTCTATGACAACGGCGTGATCGACGACGATTACCGTGGCGAGGAACTGCGGTTCAGGCTTGTCGATACCCCGACAATGAAGTAATCGCAATCAATATGAAGCTAAGATACGAGATCAAGGAAGTGAGACCCTACATCAACTGGCTCTATTTCTTCCATACATGGAACATGAATGGTAAGCCGGAAGAAGAGCGGGCGAAGTTGAAAGCCGATGCCAACGAGGTGCTCGACGGGTGGGAAGGCAAATACCATACTCACGGATTGTTTGAAATTTTGGATGCCAACAGCGATAATGAAGACCTCATTATCGGAGGCACACGCATCCCCATGCTTCGTCAGCAGCGTCCGGCGGTGGCCGGAGCGCCCAATCTTTGCATGGCCGATTTCATCCGACCGCTGTCGTCGGGCATCAAAGACAAGGCCGGTGTGTTTGCCACTACGGTCGACGCGAGCCTTGAACATATCAATCGTGACGACGTTTTCATGCGGATGATGTCGCAAGTTTTGGCCGACAGGTTGGCTGAGGCCACGGCAGAATACATGCACATGCAGATCCGGAAGATCTATTGGGGCTATGCCCCCGACGAGAATTTGACGGCTCAGGAACTCTTCGACGAGAAGTATCAAGGCATCCGTCCGGCAGTGGGATACCCCTCGTTGCCCGACACCAGCATGAATTTCCTGCTGGATGCGCTGCTCGATTTCAGGCAGATTGGCATTCGTCTCACGGAGAACGGCATGATGAATCCGCACGCCTCGGTTTCCGGATTCATCTTTTCCCATCCCCAATCGCGCTATTTCGACTTGGGAAAGATTGGCGAAGACCAGCTCCAAGACTATGCCCGCAGACGCGGCATCCCCGTGGAACTGGCCCGAAAATTCCTCAGTGCGCACTTGGTCAAGAGGTAGTTTCCATACGACATTCATATTGAACCACTCGTTTTGATTACGCGCATCCTGTTTCCTATCCTCATCGTTATTGTCTTGTCCGATTTCTATTTCGACCGACAATACCTCAAACGCCATATCGACCGCCGGTGGTGGATAAGGCCGTTGTGGTGGTTTCCGGGCGTGGCGATGGCGATATTCACCATTTATCTGGCTTGCTCCAGTGCCTTTATTCCCGACAACATGACGCTGATCAACACCTATCTCGTCCTTTTGGGCGTGGTGGTGGTGCCCAAAGCCGTTGCCGCCCTGTGCTCGTCGTTGGGCTTGGCGTGGCGAAAGATGCGACATCAGCGTAGGAATTGGGGCAATCTCGCGGCGTTCATCCTCAGCCTCGGCAGCCTTTACATTTGTATATATGGCTTCACCGCGGGGTTCATGAAGTTGGAGGTGAGGCATGTAGACCTCTATTTCGACGACCTTCCCGACAGTTTCGACGGTTATCGCATGGTACATTTCAGCGATGCGCACGTAGGTACTTTCAACGGATGGCGCAAGAAACTGTTGCAGAGAGACATCGATTCGATCAACGGTCAGCATGCCGACATCATTCTTTTCACCGGTGACCTGCAGAACATCCGGCCTCAGGAGCTGTATCCCATGCAAGACATTCTCTCCTCGTTGAAGGCCAAAGACGGCGTGGTGTCGGTGCCGGGCAACCATGATTACAGCGAATATTCAGAAGAATCCCCGTCGGTAGAGGCCGCCAATCGCAAGGAACTCATCGACCGCCAGCGTCGATGGGGATGGTCGGTGCTGCTCAACAGCCACCTCACGGTGCGCCGTGGCAACGATTCCATTGTCATTGTCGGCGAGCAAAACCTTGAAGTGCCCGATAGCGCCGACTTCAAAAAGACCATGAGCGGCATCTCTCCCACAGACTTCGTGATCTTCATGCAGCACAATCCCAAGTCTTGGGACCGTTATGTCAAGGCCGACCGCAGGGTGCGTCTCATGCTGAGCGGGCATGTTCACGGTGGTCAGATCGAGCTGTTCGGATGGCGACCGTCGAGCATGATGTACCATTATGACTACGGACTCCATCAGGAATCCGGCCGTGCGCTGTATGTCACCTCGGGCATCGGGGCATTGGTGCCGTTCCGTTTCGGCATTCCTGCCGAGATCGTTGTGATAACCTTACATAAGTCAAGCAAATGAAATACTTGTATCGTCTGTACCAATTGATCATTGTGTTGCCGCTATTCCTTGTGGCAACCATTCTCACTGCCGTGTTCACCGTGTTGGGATGCTTTCTCGGTAACGGTCATTTCTGGGGCTATTACCCCGGCCGGCTATGGTCGAAGTTGACCCTTTGGCTGCTCCTTCTGCCTGTCAAGGTGGAGGGGAGGGAGCATCTTGCCCAAGGCCAATCCTACATTTTCGTGGCCAATCATCAAGGCATGTTCGACATCTTCCTCATCTACGGATGCCTCCATCGCAACTTCAAGTGGATGATGAAGAAGTCGCTTCGCAAGATGCCCTTTGTAGGCATAGCCTGCGAATACGCCCACCACATCTTCGTAGACCGCAGCGGTCCGTCGGCCATCAAGCACACTTGCGACCAAGC
>DBQL01000217.1:10457-28008 GCA_002305235.1 Prevotella sp. UBA1395
CGCATGAGAGACGGCCGTTGGGTGCAGTGGCATCCCCTGCGTCTCACCATCCATCAGCCCATCATGCCCGTGGGTCAGGGTCGCGACAACATCGAATACCTCAAGGATGAGAGTTACAAGGTGGTGATGAGCGGACTCGTGGCAGAATATCAGGGATATGTAGAAAATAGTGATCAATAAATGTCCGTTTGGCATGGGCGTTTCCGTTTAATTTTATAATTTTGCAGAAAACAGCAACCTTTATTACTATGAACGTAAGCGATTCGATAGTTATCATTCCCACATATAATGAAAAGGAGAACATGGAGAAGATCATCCGCGCGGTCTTCGCCTTGGAAAAATGTTTTCATATCCTTGTCATCGACGACGGAAGTCCCGATGGTACGGCACAGATCGTGCACCGGTTGATAGACACCGAGTTTGCCGACCGACTGTTTATCATCGAGCGTACGGGCAAGCTGGGGTTGGGCACGGCCTATATCACCGGCTTCAAATGGGCGTTGGAGAAGCAGTATGACTATATTTTTGAGATGGATGCCGATTTCAGCCACAGTCCCGACGACCTGCCTCGGCTCTACGCCGCCTGTCATGACGAGGGTGCCGACCTTGCCGTGGGCTCGCGTTATGTGTCGGGCGTGAACGTCGTGAACTGGCCCATCGGACGTGTGCTGATGAGCTATTTCGCGTCGAAATATGTGCGGTTCGTCACCGGATTCGACGTGCACGACACCACCGCGGGCTTTGTTTGTTACCGCCGCAGGGTGTTGGAGACCCTCGAACTTGACAAGATACGTTTCAAGGGCTATGCCTTCCAAATCGAGATGAAGTACACCGCCCACAAGATTGGCGCCAAGATCAGCGAGGTCTCCGTGGTCTTTGTCAATCGCAAGGAGGGCACGAGCAAGATGAGCGGCGGCATATTCAGCGAGGCGTTGTTTGGTGTTATGCGCCTCAGACTGGACGGTTGGTTCAGAAAATACCCCAAACTTTAACGGCATTCATGTTTTTAGAAAGGCTTGTGAGAGCCTTGACTTGATGAAGATTCAAGAATTACAACAACTCTATGGCAGTCTCCCGCAGGTGGGAGCCTTTGTGAAAACAATAGAAAACCCATCGGTCAGAAGCGTTTTCTTGCAAGGCCTCGTAGCCTCTTCAGCATCCACATTCTTTGCCTCGGCATCCCGGTTTGTCGGCCATCCTGTGCTCTTTATCATGCAGGATGCCGATGAGGCGGGCTATTTTTTCAACGACTTGCAGGGCATCATGGGTCCTGAGGCGGTGCTGTTCTTCCCTTCGGGCTATCGCAGGGCGGTGAAATATGGGCAGCGCGACGCCGCCAACGAGATTCTTCGAACCGAGGTTTTGGCGAGACTGGCAGCTTATTCCGACTCGCTCAAAGGCACCACGGCCAATAGCGCCGCGCCCTCGTCGGCCTCGCCGGAGCATCTCTCCGCCACGCCGGCCGATAACAATCCCACCCCCCTGTATATCGTGACCTATCCCGAGGCCGTCGCCGAATTGGTGGTGTCGCAAACCCATTTGGACGAGCGACGCGTCTCCTTGAAGACCGGACAGCAGGTCGACATTACCGAACTGGTGCACCGACTGCGCGACTTGGGGTTCGTAGAGAAAGACTATGTCTACGAGCCGGGGCAGTTTGCCGTGCGTGGTAGCATCGTCGACGTGTTTTCCTTCTCCGGCGAACTGCCGTTCCGTCTCGATTTTTTCGGTGACGAGATCGACACCATCCGCACCTTCTCCGTCGAAGACCAGCTCTCCAAGAGCCGGCGCGAAGACGTTGTCATCGTGCCCGAACTGGCCTCGCTCGTTTCCACCAAGATTCCCTTTCTGCGCTTTCTACCCTCCGATACGCTCATCGCCGCCAAGAACTTGGAGTTTGTGGCGGGCACCATCGAGCGCATTTACAACGAGGGTTTTGCCTCGCAGGCACTGACAGAGCGCATGGAGGGTGCCACCGAGATGGAGCAAGAGCAGATTCGCCGCGAGCTGACCAAGGAGAGCGCGCTCTGCACCCCGGCCCGTTTCGTGGGCGATGCCGAGGGTTTTCGCCGTGTCATCTTCGGTCATCTGCCCCCGGCGGATGTCCAAGCCACCATCACGTTCCATGTCACCCCGCAGCCGTTGTTCCATAAAAACTTCGTGTTGCTGCGTCAGGCCCTCGAGGATTTCATTCTTCAGGGCTACCGGCTCTATATCCTTGCCGACAGCGCGAAGCAGCACCAGCGTCTGAAAGACATTTTCGACGAGATGGGTGCCGACCCCGAGCGGGCGCTGTCCAATGCCCAACGGTCGGCCATCGACTTCGTTGCCGTAGACAAAACCGTACACGAGGGCTTTGCCGACAACGACCTTCGGGCGTGCTTCTTCACCGACCATCAGATCTTCGACCGGTTCCATAAGTACAACCTCAAGTCAGACAGCGCACGGGCCGGAAAGATTGCCCTCACCATGAAAGAGCTGCAAGAGATGGAGCCGGGCGACTTCATCGTGCACGTAGACTTCGGCATCGGCAAGTTTGGCGGACTGGTACGGGTACCCATTCAGACCCCCGGAGTTTCCCAGTCGGCCTCCAACCCCCAATACCAAGAGGTCATCCGCATCATCTACCAAAACAACGACAAGGTGGATGTGTCCATCCATTCTCTCTATAAGATCTCCAAATATCGTCGCAGCGACACCGGTGAGCCGCCGCGCCTGAGCACGCTCGGCACGGGGGCATGGGAGCGGTTGAAGGAGAAAGCGAAGAAGCGCATCAAGGATATCGCCCGCGATCTCATCCGCCTCTACGCCAAGCGTCGGCACGAGAAAGGCTTCGCATATAGTGCCGACAGCTTCATGCAGCACGAGCTGGAGGCCAGTTTCCTCTACGAAGACACCCCCGACCAACTCAAAGCCACCCAAGACGTGAAGGCCGACATGGAGCGGGCACAGCCTATGGACCGCCTCATCTGCGGCGATGTGGGCTTCGGAAAGACCGAGGTGGCTATCCGGGCGGCATTCAAGGCGGCCTGCGACTCCAAGCAGGTGGCCGTGCTCGTGCCCACCACGGTGCTCGCCTTTCAGCATTACCAAACCTTCCGCGACCGCCTCAAGGATTTTCCCGTGCGTGTGGACTATCTCTCCCGGGCACGGTCGGCCAAGCAGACCAAGCAGGTGCTGGAAGACTTGGCGAGCGGAAAGATCGATATCATCATCGGCACGCACAAGCTCTTGGGCAAGACCGTGAAGTGGCACGACCTCGGAATGCTCATCATCGACGAGGAGCATAAGTTTGGCGTGAGCACCAAGGAGAAGCTGCGCCAGCTGAAAACCAATATCGACACCATCACCATGTCGGCCACACCCATTCCCCGCACCCTGCAGTTCTCGCTCATGGGAGCGCGAGACATGAGCATCATGCGCACGCCACCGCCCAACCGTTACCCCATCCACACCGAGCTGAGCACCTACGGCCATGAGGTGATTGCCGATGCCATCAATTTCGAGATGAGCCGCAACGGGCAGGTGTTCTTCGTGAGCAACCGCATCTCAGGGCTCCCCGAGATCGCCGACATGATACGCAAGCATGTGCCCGACTGCCGTGTGGCCATCGGCCACGGGCAGATGTCGCCCGAGGAACTGGAGAAAATCATCATGGGATTCATCAACTACGACTATGACGTGCTGCTCTCCACCACCATCGTCGAGAATGGCATCGACATCCCCAATGCCAATACCATCATCATCAACGGGGCCAACCATTTCGGCCTCTCAGACCTTCACCAGATGCGCGGACGCGTGGGCCGCTCCAATCGCAAGGCCTTTTGCTATCTCCTCGCGCCGCCGCGGAGCGTGCTTACCCCCGAGGCGCGTCGCCGCTTAGAGGCTCTCGAGACCTTCTCGGAGCTGGGCAGTGGCTTCAATCTCGCCATGCAAGACCTCGACCTGCGCGGTGCCGGCAACCTGTTGGGGGCCGAGCAGAGCGGGTTCATGGAGGACTTGGGCTACGAGACCTATCAGAAAATCTTGTCGCAGGCCGTCACCGAACTGCGCAATGACGAGTTTGCCGACCTCTATGCCCACGACATCGAGCAGGGCAAGGAGATCTCGGGCAGCGACTTTGTGGAAGACTGCGCTGTGGAGAGCGACTTGGAGATGTATTTCCCCGATACGTATGTGCCCGGCAGCAGCGAGCGAATGTTGCTCTACCGTGAGCTTGACAATATTGAGGACGATGACGAGCTGGCTGCCTACCGGCGTCGGCTCATCGACCGTTTCGGTCCTGTGCCGCGAGAAGGAGAAGAGTTGATGAACGTCGTGGCATTGCGACGGGTGGGCAAGCGCTTGGGATGCGAGAAGATCACGCTGCGGCAGGGTGGCATGAACCTGCAGTTTGTGGCCAACAATGCCAGTCCGTTCTATCAAAGTCAGGTTTTCGGACGCATCATCAAGTATGTCATGGCCAATCCCCGCCGCTGCAATTTCAAGGATGTGCACGGCCATCGCCTCATCCATATTGTCGACGTACCGACGGTCTCCGAGGCCGTGGGCGTGATGCGGCAGATGGAGAAGCAGGCGTGAGCCTCGCCTCGCGCGCATACGGGCCGAAGCCCTTGTAAGAAGTGGGAAATGCCGATGAAAAAAATTGAAATCGCTGAATTTTTCAGCGATTTTTTTGTGCTCCGATGCCGTTTCACCCATTTTCGGACCAAAAATCGGCATTCTGCGAAATGTTGATAATCAGAAACTTGTGATTTCTTGACAATCGGAGACTTTGCGTTTACTATCGTTTCGCGTCGCGAAACGATAGTAAACGCCGTGCGAAACGATAGTAATCGGCTCGCGAAAGAGGCTTTATGTCGACGGTTTTACGCGACTTTCGGGTCAAAAACGGAAGTTATGGGTGTGCGATCGGGCATTTTTCCGATGTGTGACAACGGTTTTCTCCTGCCATGAGCCGAAAAGGGAGAAAAGGCGAGAAGGCGCGTCTCAAAAATTGATGACCATTAATTTTGACAATCATCGTGTGGCGCAAGGCCGCGGCATGCCATGAGCTGGCCATGCCGCATGCCCCCCGTCGGCGCAAAAAGAAGAGGGGCGACACCCGCCCGCAGGTCGGAGTCACCCCTTTGTCATGTTTTAAGAAATAAATGTTGTGGTCGGCAGCCTCTTCTCAGATGAGCGGCATGCCCAGCTCCTCACACTCCTGTCGCATGTCGTCGGGCCAGATGCTGGCCTGAATCTCGCCGATATGGGCCTTGTGAAGCATCACCATGCAGAGACGGCTTTGGCCTATACCGCCGCCGATGCTCAGTGGCAGCTTGTCTTCGAGCAGCTGTCGGT
This sequence comes from Prevotella sp. UBA1395, assembly GCA_002305235.1. Classification (GTDB taxonomy): domain Bacteria; phylum Bacteroidota; class Bacteroidia; order Bacteroidales; family Bacteroidaceae; genus Prevotella. Next base: position 15,801 of record DBQL01000217.1, read on the forward strand.
GGAAGTAGAGTTGCTCGCGCTCCTCCTGATGTTCACACTTCAACTGTCGCAGCAGAGCCTCCTTATCCACGCGGATGCCCATCGAGCTAAGCTCGAAGGAACGCTCGAGCACGGGATACCAAATCAGGATGTCGCCGTTGAGCCCGGCCTTGCCATTCTCGGCAATGGTCGACCAGTCGTCGTAGTCGGCGGCCCGCCCGTCGTGCTTCTCGCCGTTGCTCAGCTTGCCGCCGATGCCTTCCACGAACACTGCGCCATATTTTTTGCAGATGGCATCTTCGCGCTCCTTGGGCGACAGGTCGGGATACATGTCCAAAAGGTCCTGACTGTGCACGAAATGGATTTGCTGGGGCAGGAATGGTTTGATCTGCGGATAGCGCTCACAGGTGAGAAACTCGGTGCGCAGTATGGCGGCATAGATGCGTCGCACCACGTCTTCGAGATAGGCAATGGTGCGCTGCTCCTTGGTGATGACCGCCTCCCAGTCCCACTGGTCGACATAGAGCGAGTGCAGGTTGTCCATCTCCTCGTCGGCGCGGATGGCGTTCATGTCGGTGTAAATGCCGTAACCGGCCTCAATTTCGTATTCGGCCAGCGTGAGTCTTTTCCACTTGGCCAGCGAGTGTACCACCTCGGCCTTGGCGTCTCCAAGGTCTTTGATGGGGAAAGTCACGGCTCGTTCCACGCCGTTGAGGTCGTCGTTGATGCCCAATCCCTTCAGCACGAACAAGGGTGCCGTCACTCGGCGCAGACGAAGTTCGGTGGAGAGGTTCTGTTGAAAAAACTCTTTAATCTGTTTGATACCCTGCTCGGTCTCGCGCATGTCAAGCAGCGCCTTGTAGCCTTCGGGCTTGATGAGATTGCTCATATTGATGTGTTATGCTATGTTTTCTGAGTGCAAAGATAAGCATTAATGAGTAAACTGCAAGCCGTTTTTCCAAATATTTTGCAAAATGATATGTTTTTGGGCAAATCATTTACTATTTGACAGTCTGTTGTGCCGTTGGTCACGTCATCTCACCTTTCGGCATACATCATGCGCCGGTGGCCCGCACCGCAGGTGGGCAGAATACGGCTTGAAGAACCCGCGTACCCGATATTATGACTTGAATGCTTGGATTTGTGATAAAATTGTGTCGGATGGTCAGAAAAATCAGGAAAAAAGCATTATATTTGCGAGAGAAAACCACGTAGGTTTTCGTGCGGGCCATTACTCCCGCAGAGCATCCGGGGCGATGCTTTGTGTATCGGCATGACTCTCGTTGTGGGCTGATGACACCTCGAAATGACAAAATATCAAATCACGAACCGATGAATATTGGCAGAAATGGTGCGATGGTCTCAGGGCCGTACCTGCCAACAGCCATTGCTCAAGCAATTACATTACGGTATGAAGATCATACGACGAAGACAGTTTTTGACGCGTGTGGCATTGGCTGTGGTGGCCGGCATTGCCGAAGAGGATAAGTACCCGGCCATCTTGAATACCTTGTGCACCGTGCGTCATGCCAGTTCGCTCACCGTCATCGCACAGTGCCTCATGGGCGTTCGGCCCGTGGAACCGGGCTTCAAGACGTTTGCCATCGCCCTGTAGTATGTGTTTTTCAAGCGGGCTCCCATTCGTTTGCCATCCCGCAGGGCATGGTGTCTACGGCCTATCACATCGACAACGAGGGCACGCTCACGATGGACCTGACCATTCCCCGCCATACACGGGCCTTGGTAGACATTCCCGCCACAGACCGTGGGAGGATCAGTGTCGACGGCAGAAGATTGGCGAAAGGTCAGGTTGTGGCCGTCGGGCCGTCGTCGTCGACCTGCCGTCTGAAGCCCGGCACGCATCGCATCGTGGTAGAGGGCTATCGGCAGGCCACACAGTGAGATTGGGGCGACAAGTTGCCAAGACCCATGTCACGGGTGGGCTATGGCTCGTACCGGAGATAATCATTGGCGGAAGAATGAGAATAATCATGTTGAACCATACAATATTCAATCAATAATTCTATCTATGAAACTTCAAAAGCGAATAGCTGCCGGACTGATACTCTCGATGAGTTGTATCGGCGTGATGGGGCAGCGTGGCGTCAAGGCGCAAACCATCGTGCTCGATGACAAGGGCAAGACACAACGGTTTGACGGCATCGGGGTGGTGAACGGCGGCGGGGCAACGTCTGTGCTGCTCAAGGATTATCCCGAACAGCAGCGTCGTGAAATCATGGACTTGGTGTATAAACCCAAGTTTGGCGCGTCGGTGAGTGCGCTGTTGGTGGAGATTCCGGGCGATGGCAACTCCACTCAAGGCTCCATGCCGAGCCACAGCCATTATCGTGGCGACTATAATTATATGAGGGGTTACACGTGGTGGGTGCTCCGCGAGGCTAAAAGCCGCAATCACATGCTCACGCTCGATGCCACGGCGTGGAGCGCTCCGGGCTGGATAGGGGGCGGACAGTTTTGGTCTCAAGATGCGGTAGACTATTATATCTCATGGCTTCAAGGGTTGCGCAAGGTGCACGGACTCGAGCTTGACGCCATCGGATGCCGCAATGAGAAGGGCGAGAGCTGGGATTTCGCCAAGTGGCTGAAGCGAGATCTTGTGGCCAACGGATTTGAGAAAGTGCTGTTGCACGGCTTTGACAACTGGCCCAAGAGCAAGCTCGACTTCGTGAAGGCGTTCCGGCAAGACCCCGGGTTGGGCAAGGCTCTTGATGTGGTGAGTGGCCACACGTTTTACAGTGTGCCCGTCACGGCCGAGCAAAGAGCGCTGGTAGAGAGTTTGGGCAAACCCATTTGGAACTCCGAGGACCATGTGTACAAGCGTGGATTCGATGTGCTGATCAGCATCGTGGAGTGTTTCAACAAGAACTATATCGAAAGCGGCGTGACCAAGATAGTCAATTGGTACGACATTGCGGGGGTGTATCCGATGGAGCCTTACAGCTGCGACCCGGCAACAATCCTCGCCCGCGAGCCGTGGAGCGGAAACTATACCGTGCGCGAGGCGTTGTGGGGCTATGCCCACTATGGCCAGTTCACCGAGGCGGGATGGCGCTATCTCTCTTCGGCATGCACCATGCTCGAGGGCGGAGGTAGCGTTGTGGCCTTGAAATCGCCGTCGGGCGATTACAGCGTCATCATCGAGACCAAGGATGCCAAGGCACCGCAGATCCTGAGGTTTGACCTGAAAAAAGGCATGATACGCAAGTCGCTGTGCGTGTGGAAGAGCGATTCGCTGGCTCAGTTTGTGCGTCAGGCCGATATCGTGCCGCGCGGCAGTCACTATGAACTGACACTCGAGCCCCACGCGGTCTACTCGCTATCTACCACCACGGGGCAGCAGAAAGGGCGGTTTGCCGACGTGCCCGCCTCACGACCGTTCCCCATGCCCTACGCCGATGACTTCGAAGGCTACGGACAACCGGCGCAATGGGGCTATCTGCCACATTACACGGCGGATATTTGTGGGGCTTTTGAGCTTGTCGAAAGGCCCGACCGGCAAGGCACCTGTATTCGTCAGGTGGTGGGACAACCCACGATTAGCTGGGCACCCGACTGGCATCACTACACCATTCTTGGCGACTCGGCATGGGCAGACTATGAGGTCAGTGCCGATGTATGGCTCAATCCGCAGGATGAGGCCGCCGTCATGGGGCATGTTTGCGACGTGGGTACGGGTTATGGCATCATCGCCAAGGGCTACTATCTCAAGATTGACGGCAAGGGTAACTGCACTTTGGTGATCACGAGAGGCAAGAAAGACAAGAAGAAGGCCACCGGCGACGCCGAGCAACAGGCACTCATCGCGGTGGGCAAAGACACCGAAGAGGGTGGCGAGCGCGTCATGGACAGTGTACGGATAGATGGTCTGCGGGCTTGCGAATGGCATAATGTGAAACTGCGCTTCGAGGGAAACACCATCACCGGATATGTGGATGGTAAGGCGGTGGTGACCGCATCGGGCAGTCAATACAGGCGAGGCATGGCCGGACTGTTGGCTACCAAAGACCGCAACAGGGTGAGCACGCCTTATTTTGACAACCTGCGCGTGACCCCTCTTGGCACGTCTCCCGACACCATGCCCGCATTGTGGCAGGGCGTGCAGCCTCTGTATGCCGTGGGCCGATAGCGCCAAGGCCTCGAAAACCATGTCTTTTCGGCGGCTCACGGCATGCGAGGGGCATGATGACGAAATTTCGGACGAATAAATTTTTACGAACTATTTTGACATCACTATCTCGTTGTGGATGAGCCTGAAAGCTGTTGTTCAAGGGGTGTCGGGCCTTGTCCGGAACGGCATGGAAAACCCGTTGGAGAAAGATAGCAGCGTGAGGACTGAGACATGGCAATTGCAAAAATACTGCTACTTTTCGTCATTTCTCTTTGTCAGTTTCAAAAAATATCATTACTTTTGCAGTTAGTTCATCCATTTGGCCCCGTAGCTCAGTTGAATAGAGCACCAGATTCCGGTTCTGGGTGTCGCGAGTTTGAGTCTCGCCGGGGTCACATGATGAAGCCTTGTTTCATTGTTAACACTTTCTTATAACATGGACATTACCGAGAGATTTATTCGTTACACCCAATTCGATACACAGTCGGCGGAAGATTCCGAGACTGTGCCCAGTACCTCCAAACAACTTATTTTTGCCAAATATCTCAAGGAAGAGCTTGAACATGAGGGTTTGCGCGATGTAGAGATGGACGAGAAGGGGTATATTTATGCCACCCTGCCATCGAATACCAAGAAAAAAACGCCGACCATCGGTTTTATCTCGCACTATGACACGGCACTCGACGCCAGTGGCGCCAATGTCAAGGCCCGCGTGATCAAGAATTACGACGGGGGCGATATCGAGCTTCGCCCCGGCATGATTTCATCGCCCACGAAGTTTCCCGAGCTGCTGGCCCACAAGGGAGAAGACATCATCGTGACCGACGGAACGACACTGCTCGGTGCCGACGACAAGGCCGGCATTGCCGAAATCGTGCAGGCAATGTGCTATTTGCGCGACCATGACGAGATCAAGCACGGCGATATCCGTGTGGCGTTCAATCCCGACGAGGAGATCGGCAAGGGTGCGCATCATTTCGATGTGGAGAAGTTTGGATGCGAATGGGCCTATACGATGGACGGCGGCGATATCGGCGACTTGGAGTATGAAAACTTCAACGCCGCGGCAGCCAAGGTGAGAATCAAGGGTGTGAGCGTGCACACGGGTTATGCCAAGAACAAGATGGTGAACGCAAGCCGACTGGCTTGCGAGTTCAACGCGTTCATTCCGGAGACCGATATTCCCGAGACCACCGAGGGCTATCAAGGTTTTTACCACCTCTTGGGCATGGACACCCATTGCGAGGAGGCCCGGCTCAGCTACATTATCCGTGACCACGACCGCAAAAAGTTTGAGGCTCGCAAAGACTTCATGGAGGATATCGCCAAGCAGATGAACGAGAAATATGGCGAAGGCACGGTGAGTGTGGAGCTGAAGGACCAGTATTATAACATGAAGGAGAAGATAGACCCCAACATGTACGTCATCGATATTGTGCTGAAAGCCATGCAAGACTGTGGCGTGACACCCAAGGTGGAGCCTATCCGTGGCGGTACCGACGGCGCGCAGCTGTCTTTCCGCGGGTTGCCTTGTCCGAATATCTTCGCCGGCGGCGTGAATTTCCACGGTCCATACGAGTTTGTCTCCATTCAGGTCATGGAGAAAGCCGTGCAGGTCATCACCCGGATTTGTGAGATAACAGGCACTTTCAATGATTAACATAGCCTGACACGGGCAGTTCAAGCCTTCCCTGAGGGAACGAAATGAGGTTATCCATGCTATGCCCCCAAGCCTTCCGGTCTGTCACTCGAGACAGTGAGCGGCGGCGTGCGGGCGGGGTGCTGGCCCGCGACGGCAGGCACTCGCGGCCAAAAGGATAGCCCGACATACGTCCCTTGCGGAAGGCTTGTTTGCGCCATGTCGGTTTTCTTTTTAAAGGTACACTATGGCAGAACTCCACGATCTCATCAAGGATTTGGCACTGATACTGGTGGTTGCGGGCGCCGTGACACTCATCTTCAAGCAGCTCAAGCAACCGTTGGTGCTCGGATATATCGTGGCCGGATTCTTGGTCGGGCCACACATGCCTTACACCATGCACGTCATGGATAAGGCCGATATACAGACTTGGGCAGATATCGGAGTGATGTTCTTGCTGTTTTCGCTGGGACTTGACTTCTCGTTCAAGAAGATTCTGAAGATGGGACTGTCGCCCGTTATCGCTACCATTACCATTATCACGTCGATGATCATACTGGGTGTGAGTGTGGGCGAGGGCTTCGGGTGGAGTCGTATGAACAGCATTTTTCTCGGTGGAATGCTCGCCATGTCGTCGACCACCATTATATATAAGGCCTTCGACGATATGGGCCTTCGCCAGCAGCATTTTGCCGGGTTGGTGATGAGCGTGCTGATCTTGGAGGATATCTTGGCCATTGTGATGATGGTGATGCTCTCGGCACTGGCCAATGGCAACAGCCCCGATGGCGGACAGATGATAGGGTCGGTGGTCAGGATAGGTTTCTTTCTCGTGTTGTGGTTTGTCGTGGGGTTGTTTGTCATACCCACGTTCTTGCGCAACACCCGCAAACTGATGACAGACGAGACTCTTGTGGTGGTGTCGCTGGGCTTATGCTGCCTGATGGCGTGGATATCGTCGACCGTAGGATTCAGTCCGGCCTTCGGCGCTTTTATCATGGGGAGCATCCTTGCCGAAACCATCGAGGCGGATAAGATCGTGCGGTTGGTCGAGCCTGTGAAGAGTTTGTTTGGTGCTATCTTCTTCGTATCGGTCGGAATGTTGGTCGATCCGGGCATCCTCATGCAGTATGCCATCCCCATTCTCGTCTTGGTGTGTACCATTCTGTTGGGTCAGGGCATCTTCGGAACGGCCGGATTTATGCTTAGCGGACAGCCTCTGAAGACCGCCATGCGATGTGGTTTCTCGATGGCGCAGATCGGAGAGTTCGCGTTTATCATCGCATCCTTGGGACTGTCGTTGGGCGTAATCAGCAGTTTCCTGTATCCTGTGGTGGTTGCCGTGTCGGTGATCACCACCTTTCTAACCCCTTACATGATTCGCTTCTCGGAGCCATGTTACAACCGGGTGGAGCATATCCTGCCCAAACGATGGTCGCGATGGCTCGACCATCTTGGCACGGCACATCAGAATACGGTTTTTGAGCAGAGCAACTGGAAGCGGCTTCTGCGCAAGATGATGGTCAGCACGCTCATCTATTTCATCCTCTGTGTGGCCATTACCACGTTGATGTTCACCTTCTTTCTACCCTTTGTGCGGTCTTTTTTGCCACATTGGTGGGCCAACGGCGTGTGTGGTGTGCTGCTCCTCGCATTCCTCTCGCCGTTTCTTCGGTCCATGATCATGAAGCACAACCATAGCGATGAATTCAGGGCGCTGTGGGTAGAGAGCCGTCTTAACCGTCTGCCGTTGATGTTCACGCTATTGGTAAGGGTCGCGATCGTGGCCGGACTGCTCTTCTATATCTGCAATTACCTCGCACGGTTTGCCAATGCCATTGTCATCACGTTGGCCTTGTTGATCATCGTGCTGATGATATTGTCACGCAGTCTGAAGAAGCGTTCCATCAGGTTGGAACGCTTGTTTGTCAAGAATTTGAGGAGTAGGGAGATCGCTGCACAGGTACAAGGGCGTCGCCGTCCGCTGTATGAGGGTCGCCTACTCGACCGCGACATCCATATTTCCGATTTCGAGATTCCTCGAGATTCCAAGTGGGCGGGCAAGACTTTGTTGCAACTCAGGTTCAGAAACCGTTTCGGCGTTCATGTGAGTAGCGTGCTCCGGGGCTTGCAGCGCATGAATATCCCCAACGGAGAAACCATCGTTTTTCCCGGAGACAGATTACAGGTCATTGGCAACGACGACCAGTTGCGGGCTTTTGCGCAGGCTCTCAAGGGTGAGCTGGTGGCCGAAGACGACCACATAGAAGACCGGGAGATGAAGCTCCGGAAGTTCAAGCTCACCGAAAACAGTGTGCTGATAGGCAAGAGTTTGAAAGAAAGCGGTATCCGAGACGAGTATAATTGTATGGTGGTGGGACTCGAAGAGGGGCAGCGCAACCTCACGGCGGTAAACCCGGCACATATCTTCAAGGAGGGCGATATTATATGGGTGGTGGGCGAGCAGCGTTCGCTGCTGTTGCTGAACGCCATTAATTAACAAGCTGCCACAGGTGGGACGTCCTATTAAGTTTACAATCATGTCAAGAGAAAATATTATTACCAGTACGCAAAATCCGAGGATCAAGAATGTGGTGACGTTGCAACAGAAGTCGGCCGAACGCCGCAAGCAGGGTGTTTTTGTAGTTGAGGGCCTGCGTGAGCTGCATCATTGCCTACGCGCCGGATACGACGTGCAGACCCTGTTCTATTGTCCAGAGATACTGGGAGAGGGTCCTGAGACGCAGGAGTTTTATGAGATGGCTCTCCGAAAGCCGTCGTTCGAGGTGACCACGGCGGTCTATGAGAAGATGGCTTATCGTGGCACCACGGAGGGAGTGATGGCCGAAGTGTGGGCGAAAAGCATTCGACCGGAAGAGCTTAACCTCCCGGAGAACCCGCTCATCGTGGTGTTGGAACGGGTGGAGAAGCCCGGAAACCTCGGTGCCATCTTGCGAAGCGCAGACGCAGCGAGGGTAGATGCCGTGATGGTGTGCGACCCCTTGACCGACCTGTTCAATCCCAACCTCATCCGGGGGAGTCTCGGGGCCATCTTCACCGTGCCCACGGTGGCATGCTCATCGGACGAATGCATCGACTTCCTGAAGCGCAAGGGTATCAGGATTCTTACAGCCCAACTGCAGGATTCCCACCTTTATTATGATACAGACATGCGTGGCGGTACGGCCATCGTGATGGGAACGGAATCGACGGGACTCACCGACGTGTGGCGTAGGGCGGCCGATGCACATATCCGCATACCCATGCTGGGTCGCCTCGACTCGCTCAACGTGTCGGTAAGTGCGGCCATTCTGATGTTCGAAGCGGTGAGACAGCGAAACGGTGAGGGTCGCGGGATTTGAGCGTTCCATCCTTAACACACAACGTATGAAAAAGAGAACAGACGAGGATATGCTTTGGAAAACGCTCCGGAGCGACGTGATCATCGAGCGGCCGTGGCTCACGGCGCGCAAGGATATGGTGCAACTGCCCAATGGTAGGGTGATGGACGAATACTATGTGTTGCATTATCCCACATGGATCAATGTGGTGGCGGTGACCCGTGAGGGCATGATGGTGCTCGAACGGCAGTATCGTCATGCCTGTGGTATTGTCTCCACGGAGATTGTGGCGGGCTGTGTCGAGGACGGTGAGACCCCTTTGGAGGGAGCCAAGCGCGAGCTGTGGGAAGAGACCGGCTATGTGGGCGGCACGTGGACAGAGCTGATGACCGTCTCGCCCAATCCCAGTACGATGGATAATTATTGCCATTGTTTCCTCGCGGAAGGCGTGGAACGCACCGGCGGCCGCCATCTCGATGCCACCGAGGATATAGAGGTGTTCCTCAAAACCAAGCGCGAAACCTTTGAGATGTTGCAGCGCGGAGAGTTTGTTCAGGCCTTGATGGTGGCTCCACTATGGAAATATCTGATGACGACAGATATTACCCCGTAGTGTCGATGAGTATGCGTCGTGTAAGCATTGCGTCGAGTTTCTGTTTCTTTTTGTATTTTATCCTTGCCTTTTCGTGCGTTTTTTGTTATCTTTGCAACAAGGAAGTTTAAACCAAATCACAAGGATATATGAAACAGAAGAAATTTATTTTGGATGAGAGTGAGATACCCACGCAGTGGTATAACATTCAGGCCGAAATGCCTAACAAACCGCTTCCCCCCCTGAATCCGGCCACCAAGGAGCCGATGAGTGCCGAAGATCTTGCACATATCTTCAGCATGGAGTGCTCCAAACAGGAGTTGGATCAGGAGAATAAGTGGATCGACATACCCGAAGAGGTGCTCGACAAGTATGCGTTCTATCGGTCCACACCCTTGGTTCGTGCTTATAGTCTCGAGAAAGCGCTCGACACTCCCGCACATATCTACTTCAAAAACGAGTCTACAAACCCTTTGGGTTCCCATAAAGTAAACTCTGCCATACCCCAGTGCTACTACTGCAAGCAGGAGGGTGTGACCAATGTGACTACGGAAACCGGTGCCGGACAGTGGGGTGCGGCGCTCTCTTACGCCGCCAAGCTCTATGGACTTGAGGCCGCGGTGTATCAGGTAAAGATCACGTTGCAGCAGAAGCCCTACCGATCTATGATCATGCGCACCTTTGGAGCAACGGTGGAAGGGTCGCCGTCGATGTCTACTCGTGCGGGAAAAAACATCATCACCGCAGACCCCACGCACCCCGGTTCGTTAGGAACGGCAATATCCGAGGCGGTCGAACTGGCCACCACCACGCCGGGATGTAAATACACTTTGGGTTCGGTGTTGAATCATGTGGCGTTGCACCAGACCGTTATCGGGCTTGAAGCCGAGAAGCAAATGGCGATGGCCGGGGAATACCCTGACAAGGTAATCGCCTGTTTCGGTGGTGGGTCAAACTTCGCCGGTCTCGCCTTCCCATTCATGCGCCATGTCTTTGACGGCACGCACAAGGACACGGAGTTTATCGCTGCCGAGCCGAACAGCTGTCCTAAGCTCACCCGAGGCAAGTTCGAATACGACTTTGGAGATGAGGCAGGCTACACGCCGCTGTTGCCCATGTACACCCTTGGCCATGACTTCCGCCCGGCAAACATCCATGCCGGCGGTCTGCGTTACCACGGAGCGGGCATGATTATCTCTCAACTCATCAAAGACGGATATATGCACGGCGTAGACATTCCGCAGTTGGAAACCTTCGCTGCCGGTATGCTTTTCGCGCAAACAGAGGGTATTATCCCCGCCCCGGAGAGCTGCCATGCCATCGCTGCCACCATTCGCGAGGCTCAAAAGGCAAAGATTGAGGGCAAGGCCCCGGTGATTTTGTTCAACCTTTCGGGTCACGGACTCATCGATATGCCGTCGTATAACAGCTACATCAATGGCGATTTGACCAACTATACGGTCACCGACGAGGAGATAGAGCGTTATCTCAAGGACGTGCCTAAGGTGTAATCGTNNCGCATACCCACGCCAAAAGCCTCACCTCGTGGTTTTCATCCATAGTGTCGGTGATTCGATTGCAGACCGGTGGTCTCATCTGTTCACCTTGATATGGTTGAAAGCGACACGAAGTGAGGCTTTTTCGATGTAGTGGTTTCCCGCATAACAGATGTGTCTTGGACGACCATCTCAATGAATACCGATGTGCCGGAAACCGTTTTCTATCAGCCGTTATCTCTTTTGATGATTTCCATTCCCACGTTCAGGGCTTCCATATTGAGCGGGATGAGCTTGTGATGACGCTCGGGCAGCGTCTTATGCAATGCCTTGTTCATACCCTCCGTACTCACGATGGGACACACCTTGAGCAGTCCGCCGAGAACGATCATGTTGAAAACCTTGGAGTTTTTCATCTCGGCGGCCTTGTCCATCGCATTGATCTGATAGATTTCGATGTCGTCGCGCTCCGGCTTTCCGATAATTCCATAGCCGTCATAGATTAGTATTCCGCCCGGCTTTACCTTGGGCAAGAACTTGTCCAAGGATGGTTGGTTGAGAACGATGGCTATGTCGTAGTGGCTCAAGATGGGTGATGAGATACGGTCGTCGCTCACGATCACCGTCACGTTGGCAGTGCCTCCGCGCTGCTCCGGGCCGTAGGCGGGCATCCAAGTCACCTCTTTGTCTTCCATGAGACCGGAGTAAGCGAGTATCTTTCCCATCGACAATACCCCCTGTCCACCAAATCCTGATATGATGATTTCTTTTTTCATTGTCGCTAAAGATTAGTGGTATCTTTCAGGTCTCCCTTCTGATATTCGTTGAACATGTGCTCTCTCATCCATTCGTTGGCCTTGACCGGGGTGAGTTTCCATCCGCTGCTGCAGGTGGCAACAATCTCCACGATACTGGCGCCAAGTCCTTGCATCGACGAGTCGAAGGCTTTTCGGATGGCCTTTTTTGCCTTGGCAATCGAGGCAACGGTATCTACGCTTTGTCGGCTCACATAGCATGTGCCCCTGAGTTTGG
>DBQL01000217.1:28044-40256 GCA_002305235.1 Prevotella sp. UBA1395
GGAGCCATCTGTCCTCCGGTCATGCCATAGATGGCATTGTTGATGAAAATGATGGCAATGTTCTCTCCTCGGTTGAGTGCGTGTATAGATTCGGCGGTGCCGATACATGCCAAGTCGCCGTCGCCCTGATAGGTAAACACCAGCCTGTCGGGCCATACCCGCTTGATTCCTGTGGCCAAAGCCGGTGCGCGGCCATGCGGAGCCTCCTGCCAGTCGATATCCAAATATCGATAAGCAAACACGGCACATCCCACGGGCGATACTCCCACGGCCTTGTCTTCCATACCCATTTCGCTGATAACCTCGGCTATCAGCTTGTGCACCACGCCGTGTGAGCATCCCGGGCAGTAGTGCATCGGGGTGTCGTTCATCAGCTGAGGTTTGGCGTAAACCAAATTCTCGGGTGAAATTATATCTTGGTTTGTCATTTCTTCAGTAGTTTAGATTGTAATGCTTCAACAATTTCCATCGGGTCGGGCACTATTCCTCCCAATCGCCCGAAGTGTTCCACGGGTATCGATCCGTCGAGTGCCAACCGCACATCCTGTACCATCTGTCCGGCGTTAACCTCTGCCACGAGAATGCCTTTCTTGCCTTTGGCCACCTCCGCAATCTGTTGTGAGGGGAAGGGCCATAGCGTAATGGGGCGGAAAAGTCCCACCTTGATGCCCTTCTTGCGAGCCGATTCCATACTTTTCTCGGCGATGCGGGCCGCACTTCCGAATGCCACGATGACATATTCGGCATCTTCGCATTGCAAGGTCTCATAGCGCACCTCACGCTCTTTGATGGTTTTATACTTCTCTTGCAGATGCAAGTTGCGTTTCTCCATGACCTCGGAGCTAAGCTCTAACGACGTAATGATGTTGGGTTCGCGCCCTTTGCCGCGGCCGGTCGATGCCCACGGGCATTCCTCGAGAATCTCTTTTTCGGTGCGTCGCGCCTTCTGGGGTGGCAATACCACCTTTTCCATCATCTGTCCGATGATTCCATCGGCAAGGATCATGGCCGGATTGCGATAGCGGAAAGCCAAGGTGAAGGCCAGCTCCATAAAGTCGGCCATCTCTTGCACCGACGACGGGGCCAGCACGATGACCTGATAGTCGCCGTTTCCACCCCCCCTCGTGGCTTGAAAATAGTCACCCTGACTGGGCTGGATAGTGCCCAGTCCCGGTCCTCCACGCATCACGTTGACAAAAACTCCCGGCACTTCGGCCCCGGCCATATACGAGATACCCTCCTGCATGAGTGCGATGCCGGGGCTTGACGATGTGGTGAACGCACGTTTTCCGGCTCCGGCCGCCCCATAGACCATGTTGATCGATGCCACTTCGCTCTCGGCTTGCAGCACCACCATGCCCGTGGTCTCCCACGGTTTGAGCATAGACAGCGTCTCAATGATCTCTGTCTGCGGTGTGATGGGATAGCCAAAAAACGCGTCGCAACCACACCGCACGGCGGCATGGGCTATGGCTTCGTTGCCCTTCAAGAGTGTTACTTCTTTATTTTGCATTGTTATACCTCCAATTTTTTACGGTACACAGTGATACATCCGTCAGGGCACACCGTGCCGCAAGCCGCGCATCCGATGCAATTCTCAAGATGGGCAGGCTCGACGTAAGTATATCCGTGGGCATTAACTTTTCTGTTTGCCAAGGCGATGACGTCTTTGGGGCAGGCCGTGATGCACAGCGTGCAACCCTTGCACCGCTCGACATTCACTACGATGGCACCTATTGTTTTACTCATAAGCTGCTTGTTTTTTCTACGATTTAAGGATTGTAATAATCTTTATGGTAGTAGTTCATGATGTTTTCCAACATCTCTTTTGCCACTACCGCCGGACTATTCTTATCAAGTCTTATAGCTTCCGTATAGGAGTTCATCGCCTTAGCAAAGTCTCCTTGCCTACGATACTCGTTGCCTTCGAGGTAAAACTCTTCAGAAGTCATATAAATTTATCTTTTCAGTATTTTTATATTACACAAAGTTAACTAAGATTTCAGGTCTGTTTCTTAATCCAACCTGTAATTTAATAATATTTTACATTGTTTTCGTTAAATACTGCACATAATTTCTACAATGTGCAGTTTTGGGCATTTTCAGTGTCTTTCATTCGGTGACGAGAACAGTTTCCGCCTTCCGAACGGCTCGGAAACCGGTGATTCCGCCCCCGAAAGATGTTGCCCGACAACTGTTGCGGGGTGGCGGTAACGGTGTTGTGGGTAGGCTGGCAGCGTGCTGTCGCGGCACGGGTCTTCTGCCGTCTTGTTCAGTATCCCGGGTTTTGGCTGAGCTTTTTGTTCAGGTTGCGGGCCGTAGCGGGTATGGGAAACACCGTGGTATAGCCCGTTTCCTCGTTTTGGAGCTGCGGTCTGAGGTCGTAGGCGCTGCCGAAACGCCGGAATCTCACGAGGTCTTGCCGTCGCGATCCCTCCCACATCAGTTCCAGCAGGCGCTCGGCAAGGATGTTGTCCAAGGTGGCGGGGCGCGACGGCATGCCCACCCTTGCCCGCACGGCATCTAACGGTTCCTGCCCGCTTTGGCCGTTTCTCACCAGTGCCTCGGCCTTCATGAGCAGCACGTCGGCATATCTGAACAGCACAATATCATTGTCTTGCAGTCGGCCGTCGGCATGGGCGGTGCGGTCTATCTCATATTTTGCCATGCGTGCGCCGGCCGTTTTCTCATACTCGGAGCCTGTAAGGTCCACGGCCATCACCGTGGGGCGGTAGACGAGCGGCGTGCCGTCGTCTAATCTCACCACACTGCCGTCGACACTTATCGTGTCCGAGTAGAAGTTGACGGCATAGCGGGTGTCGGCCTGTGGCGTGCCATAGCCGTAGGCTTTCACCGTAGAGCGTGTGGCCGACGCACCGTTCTCGGCATCCATGCCGATGGCTGCCCCGTGGGCATAGTGGCGCGAGCGGAAGAGGTAGAGAAACTGGTTTTGGTATTTCACCTTGTCCATCGGGATGACAAAGATATTTTCTGCCGATGTCTCGTTGTGCACCTTGAAGTTGCTCGCATAGTCGGTCTCGAGCCGGTAGCCTGCTTCAGCTATGCGGTCGCAATAGTAGACGCAGGCCTCCCACGCGTTCATCGTCGTGCCGTCGACGCTGAAAGTCATCTCTGTTCCCGACTTCGTGACGTTGTCAGTCCAATCGTCATCGCCATAGATCTCGGCGTTGAGCAGGAGCCGTGCCAGCAGGAAGTCGGCCACCGGACGCGTGAACTGTCCGTAATAGTTGCCTTCGAGATTGCTGTGTTGATTGGCGAGATAGGGCCGTATGGCCTGCAACTCGCCCACGAGGTCACGAAACAGCACGCTGCGTTCCACCTGCACCGTGGTCTCCAACGATGCCCCGTCGCTCTTGATGAGCGGCACCCGACCGAACATGTCGAGCAGATGATAGTAGAAAAGACATCTCACGCCGGTTGCCTCTGCCCGGTATCGGTTGTATTGATCGGTTGTCAGCAGCTGCCTGTGTTGTTCCAACACAGCGAGCGAGTGATTGCAGAGCATCACCACCTTGTACAGATAGTTCCAAGTATTGCGCAGCGAAATATCGGCGGGTGTCCACGTATGGAGGTACAGGCTCTGCCAGAATCCGCCGTCATACCAGTCTCCTCCGCGTGTGGGTATGATGGCTTCGTCGGTGGTAAAGGTGTTGTAGTCGTACACGCCGCGGTATGTTCCCTGCAGACTTTCCGACTCCATCGTGCCCCCGATGTGATTATACAGCGTTGCCACGGCGTTGATATACAGGTTGGCCGCGTTGTCATACGCCTCTTCCTCGGGCAGTTCGCTCTTGGGAGTCTCATCGAGACACCCGCTCAGAAGCAGTGGCATGGCCATCGCCACAAATCGCATTTTCAATATCTTACCCATAAATCTTCGTCTTCTAAATATCATGTCATTCTACTGTTATCATCGTTTCAGCGTTTCTTTCCATCCTTTCCTCATCAGGCCGTCATCATGGCAGGATGCCACGGTCGTCCGTCGGCTTGTCCCCATGCGTCTGCTCGTCTCTCGCGCTGTGCAGGCTTGACAATGAATGACCCCTCGGGCCTTTCCGCTTCCCTCGGGCGAAGGGGTGTGGATGGGGTGGAAGCCTTTATCCTCTAAAATCCCACCCTCACGCCTAAGCTGTACGACCGGTAGGCGGGGTAGCTGCGCTTGTCGTCCATGCCCAGCGTGTTGTTCACGATATAGCTGTTGATCATCGGCGTGATGCCGTCGTAGGCGGTGATGGTGGCCAAGTTGTTGACCGACAGCGACAGTCTCAGGGCAGTGATGAATCTCGACTTCACGGGCACGTTCCATCCCACGGTGAGATAGTCGAAATTGAGGTAGTCGCCCTTCTCCAGCCAATAGTCTGTTGCCGTTTGGTCTTGTATTTTCGCCTCGGGAGCCTTTGCCATGACGTTGTAATCGGGGAAACTGCCCATGTTCATATATGTCAGGGCCGTGCCGTTGTAGATCTTATGGCCGAAGGCCCCGTTCATTTGCAACGACACGTCAAACGCCTTGTATCTCAAACTGATGTTCGAGCCGAGCGTCCATTTGGGCGTAGCCTGCCCCGCCACATATCGGTCGCCGCCGTCCTCGATATTCACCCGGTTGTTGTTGTCGAGGTCCTCGATGGCGTAAGCGTATGTACCGTCGGCGTTTTGCGTCAGTCCTGTGCAGTGGGGCAGATAGAACACGCCAAGGGGTTGACCCACAATCTGATAGACGATATTGTTGTCGCCGCCGTGGAATCCCGCACCGTTGAGACTGCCTATCGGCGTGAAGTCGGATGCCGAGAGGTGCGTGCCGTTATAGTCTCCCGACAGCGAGAGCAACTTGTTCTTTTGCCAAGAGAGGTTCACGTTGATGTTCAGTTCCACGTCGCGCTGTGCTATGGCCGTGATGCCCACACCCATCTCAAATCCCTGATTGCTCATGCTGCCAAGGTTGGCCAGCAGCTTGCTGAACGTAAACGGCGGCACCGGCACGTCGTACTGATAGAGCATGTCGGTAGTTTTCGAGTAGTAGTATTCGGCGGTGAGCACCACCCGGTTGTTCCAGAAGCACAGGTCGGTACCGATGTTGAAAGTCGACCGTGTCTCCCATTTAAGGTCGGGGTTGGCATTTCGATATTGCCCCATCGTCGTGGTGGGCGTTCCCCCCACCGACACCGTGCCCTGCGGGCGCAGCAGGTTCAGCGAGTTGTAGGAGTCGATACCCCCGAGATTGCCCGAGAGACCGTATCCCACGCGCAGCTTGAAACTGCCGACGGCCCGGCGCCAAGGGGCGAAGAAGCGTTCGGCGGCAATGTCCCACACGGCCGAGAGCGACGGGAAATAACCCCACTTGTTATTGTCTCCGAACATCGAGCTGCCGTCGGCGCGCAGGTTGGCGTTGAGGGTGTAACGCCCCGCGAAGTCGTAGGTCAGTCCGCCCATGACCGAGGCGAGCGACGGGTCGGCCGTTCCCGACCCCGTGCCACCATACGGAATGGTCGATGCCGCGCCGAGGTTGTCATATCCGAAGATATTGGTGGTGAACCCTTTGACCAATGTCCAGAATCCGCTACGGTTGCTCTTCTGATATTCGCCCGACAGGGAGGCCGTGAGACGGTGCTCACCCCACGAGCCGGTGTAGGTCAGTCGGGCGTTGCCCAGCCATCCCTCGGTCTTGTGCTCACCGCGGTAGGCTTGTCCCTGTGCCCACACCCATGTGGGGCAGAAGATGGCATTCTCTGCCGAGAGATAGCTGTATGCCCCGAAGAGGCTCAGGCGCAGTGTTCCCCGTCCGGGTCTGCCGGTGCCGGCAGGAAGCCCCGAGAGCATGGTCGAGAGGTCGAAGTCGAGTGCGAGATGGGTGTTGAAGTTGAGGTTTTTCTCATCGTTTTTCTCCAAGAGCAGCGCGGCGGGCGGATTGATTTGCGATGCCGTGGTGTTCTTGTTCCAGTTGCCTTCGGCGTCGCGTCCGGGTGGGAAGGTGGGGTTCTGGGTGGCCGCACTGTAGAAGAGTTTCTGTTCGTCGAAGGGATACTTGTTTTTCTGCGACGAGCCGAAGACACCGAAGTCGATGGTCAGCAGGTCGTCGAAGGCCTTTTGCGAGAGGTCAAACTTTGAAGCGAAGTTGCGGTATTCGTTCACGCGTACCACCGTGTTGTGGGCCATCGTGCCCAAGGAGGCTCGATAGCTCGACTTCTCTGTGCCGCCGCTGAACGCCACATGGTGGTTGGTCACCCATCCTGTGCGCGACACCACGTCTTGGAAATCGGTGTCGTAGCCGCCGTCGGTATAGGGCAGCGAGCGAGCGCGGGCCGTGGCGATATATGCCGCGGCGTCGAGCATGTCTATGGTGCGGTATATCGATTCAAAGCCGATGTTGCCGTCGTAAGAGATGTGAAACTGTGTTCCCGAGCCTTTCTTGGTGGTCACCTGTATCACGCCCGATGCACCTCGCGAGCCGTATTGCGCGGTTTCGGCAGCGTTTTTCAGGATTGAGAAGCTCTCGATGTCGGCCGGATA
Organism: Prevotella sp. UBA1395; assembly: GCA_002305235.1. Lineage (GTDB taxonomy): Bacteria > Bacteroidota > Bacteroidia > Bacteroidales > Bacteroidaceae > Prevotella. Next base: position 34,573 of record DBQL01000217.1, read on the forward strand.
GATGCTCGACAGGGTGGAGAGGTCGGAGTATACGCCGTCGATGATGACCAAGGGGTCGTTGCCACCGGTGAGCGATGTGGTGCCGCGCACGCGCACGGCACTGAGCTGTGCCATGCGGTTTTCGCCCGTCGCCACGCTCACGCCCGCCGCCTGCCCGCTCAGGGCGTTGAGCGAATTGGTCACGAGGCCTTTGTTCATGCGGGCTTCGGTCACCACGTCTATGGACCCCGTGAGTGGCGAGGCACCCGGCTTGGCAAGGCTGTCTGCCGTGATAACGGGTCGCTGCAGCTGGGCGTGGACAGACGAGGGCAGTGACAGGAACAGTGTAATGGGTAGCGCGGAAAGCAGTTTCATGAGACATTGAGTTTGATATCTACGGCAAATATAAGTTTTTATGGCTTTCAAAGCAACTACTTCGGGCTTTTTTTTCTTTTGGCATTGCCCGTTTCTGCCTGCGGCCCGCGTTTGTCCGCGGCGACGGCGGGGTATTTTACCCGCGGGGGCGCACGATGTCGCGCGTGTTCATGGCGGCAGCAGGGGCACCCGGTCGCGAGGGCGGTGATGATAGGATGACAGATGGCAGGACAGACGGTGGGCCCGCCGCCATCCTGTCAAATATGACAGATGAAAAATCTTGAAGAATGTGTTCAAATCCTGCGCTTATTTCAAAACAAACGGTCGGCGGCCCGAAATACGCGATTTTCAGGTGCTTTTCAATGGGTTGGTATTCAGGAGTTTGTAATTTGTTGACAAAAAATGAGGCTGCGATGGCTATCTTATCGTGTCGCGACGGCTATCTTTTCGTCGCGCGATTGTTATCTTTTGGCGTTGCGATGAGATAGTATTCGCGGGGCGAAAGTGGTCTTATGGTCGTGGCAGGGCTGTTTTTCGATTTTCCGGTCGGGTTTTTCATGTTTGGCGACAGTTTTTTTTCGTAGAATGAGAAAAAAAACATGCGTGTTTTTTCAGAATATTTTTGACAAGCGTTCTTCTTGCATATCGGGTGCTGCGCTTGCCCCGTGGCCTTTCGGTTTCCTCATCGACACAGAAAACGCAATGAATGTATGGCCGGTGACGCGGTGTGAAGTGACTACCGCTGCCATAACGTTCATTGCGTTTATAGTGAGATGTCATGCCTTCGGCGAGGCCGTGTGCCGTGCCGGGTACGCCCCGCGGCCTATCGGTTCACGTAGCGTTCGGCCTCCAAGGCCGCCTTGCAGCCCGAGCCGGCAGCCACCACAGCCTGACGGTATGTGGCATCGGCGCAGTCGCCGGCGGCAAACACGCCCTCGATATTGGTGCGCGGCGTGTCGCCCTCCACCTTGATATAGCCCACCTCGTCCATATCGATCTTGCCACGGAAGATGCCGGTGTTGGGCGTGTGGCCGATGGCAAGGAAGAAGCCGTCGATGGGCAGGTCGTACTCTTTGGCGTCGCTCTCGCCCTTGCGGTATACGAGATGGGCACCCTCGACGCCGTTCTCGCCGTAGAGGCCGAGCGTGTTGGTCTCGAAAAGGATCTCGATTTTCGGATTCTCCTGCACCCGTTGCTGCATGATTTCAGAAGCACGCAGATAAGGTTTGCGCACAATCATGTAGACCTTGGAGCATAGACCTGAGAGATAGATGGCCTCCTCGCAGGCGGTATCGCCGCCGCCAACGACGGCCACCACCTTCTTGCGGTAGAAAAATCCGTCGCAGGTGGCACAGGCACTCACGCCCTGCCCGTTATACTTCTCCTCGTCGGGCAGGCCCAAGTACTTGGCCGAGGCACCGGTGGCGATGATGATCGAGTCGGCCGATACCTGCTCGCCACGGTCGGTGGTCACCACGTAGGGCTTGCGGGAGAAGTCCACGTCGGTGACGATGCCGTCGCGCACGTCGGCACCGAAACGCTCGGCCTGACGGCGAAACTCGAGCATCATCTCGTTGGCATCAATGCCGTCGGGGTAGCCCGGGAAGTTCTCCACGATGGTAGTCTGCGTAAGCTGGCCACCGGTCTGCAGTCCGCAGTATTCGATGGGTTGCAAATTGGCTCGCCCCGCATACAGGGCGGCGGTATATCCGGCAGGTCCGCTGCCGATGATCAAACATTTGGTATGTTCCATAATGATAGTCTGTTGTCCCTCGAGAGAGGGTGATAAAGGGTTGAACTAATGATGTTGATATGTCAATCCAAGGACAAGCATCGTGCCCAATCGCCACCGAGACACATCATTCGGCGAGCAAGGCCTCGATGTCGGCGGTGATGGTGGTCATCTTCTCGGTAGGCTCGTAGCGCTTGATGACCTGTCCTTTCTTGTTGATGAGAAACTTGGTGAAATTCCATTTGATGTCGGAGGAGTCTTTATAGTTGGGGTCTGCCTCCGAAAGCATCTTGTCGAGGATGGGCGTTAGCTCATGGCTCTCGTCCCAACCGGCAAAGCCTTTCTGGTCTTTGAGAAACTTATACAGGGGGTCTGCGTCTTCGCCGTTGACCTTGATCTTCTTGAATCGCGGAAACTCCGTGCCGTAATTGAGCTTGCAAAACTCGTGAATAGACTCGTCGGTACCGGGAGCTTGCTGTCCGAACTGATTGCAGGGGAAGTCGAGAACCTCAAAACCTTGGGCGTGATATTTCTCGTATGTATTCTCCAACTCGGTGTAAGTGGGAGTGAACCCGCACTGGGTGGCTGTGTTTACAATAAGGAGTACTTCGTTGGAATACTCTTTGAGTGATACGTCTTTACCTTTTCTGTCTTTGACAGAGAATTCGTAAACAGTTCTCATGTTCTGATATTTCTTTGATGGATTTGTTCTTATGGCAAAAGTACAAAAAAGATGCCACAATAGTCTTGGGCCGGGAGGGCTTTTTCGCAGAATTAAAGTTATTTAGGGATTTCCTGAAAAACGTTAGGGATTTCCTACTGAAGAATAGACATTTTACGTTGCCGTATTGGCGGGAAACAGTTAACTTTGCATCATAAATAAGTACAAACCATTAAATATTAGCATCATGAGAAGACTGACTACCTTACTTGCCACGGTTCTGATGACCGTGATGACAATGAGTTTCACCTCATGTACGGAAGACCCATACATCGCTGATTCGCTTGCCGGAACATGGCGCGGCAACATGTATATCTCTACTTCGTATGGCGGATATACCTACGATGCTTCATACTCAGAACTCTACTTTGACACTGACCCCTACAGTTTCAGCTCGGGTGTGGGCTATTGGGTGGATCACTATGCCAGTGGCGCGCCCTACGAGTATGTGGCCAATCATATAACATGGACGGTGAGAAACAGCGTGATTTACATTCATCTGGTGGAGGAAAACTATGACATTGCCATTGGTGACTACTATCTGGACGACGGCTATTTCGCGGGAACCATCTATGATGGCAACAACCAGATACGGTTCCGGCTTATGCATACTTCGTCGCCCAACTGGGGAAGCTACCAGTACGGATACTACGACTATGGCTATGCCAAGCAGAATACCGGCTTCACAAGGAGTGGTGCGGATTCTGTGAAGGTGGAGAAGCCGGTGAGAATATTCAGAAACAATTAAGCCCAAATGTAATATGAGAAAGTTTAAGACAATGGTGACGGCTGTCATGATGGCAGCCTTGCCCGTACTCCTTGGCAGCTGTGACAGTGATCCTTACTATATAGACGACTGGCAGGACAGCTGGACGTGGGGCAACGACTATAACAACCGGCCCGACAACGGCAATGTGAGCAACGAAGACTTCTTTGTGTCGATGGCGCAAACGCTGGCCGGCAAGTGGAGAGGTGATATGATGGCTTACGAGTTGGACGAGAAAGGCAACGTGTTGGACAGCCTGTATTACAGCACCGACATCGAGTTCAAGCAGTATAACGCGCAGAGCATATCGGGAACAGGCACGCAGTACGACTATAATCCCGATACCGACGAACTGGAACTGAAACGCGACTTCTCGTGGTATATCGATCCGGAGACGGGAAATATATACCTGAACTACAAGACGCAGAACAGCAACGGCACGACATCAGACTACATCATGTCGATTGCCTACGATGACTTGAATCTCGATGACCGCACGTTTACCGGCTATCTGTGGTCGAACGATGGTTTCGAGGTGGATGATTTCTGGTTTAACAGGTACACGCAAACCCGCGCCTCCGCGGCCAAAGGCGTGAAGCGTATCAAGTTTGTGATGAGATAAGTTGTGAATAATTGATATTGGAAACCCAAAGGGGGATGTGTCTGTCACACAGACACATCCCCCTTATTGGATACAGGTCATCGGGTCGATGAGGCACGGGTTCATTTGATATTCCACGAGAGTATAGAGCGATACGATTTTTCCACGTTGTCCTCGATGTTGTCGGGCAGGTTGCAGAAGAAATCGATGCCGGTGCGTTGTTCCAGCTCGTCGATGCTGATGGCATATTGGCCCATGTTCGCGCCGGTGTCGTTGGCATTGATGATCTGGTCGGTCCAGATGCCGATGGCCGAGTAGGTGCCGTTGCTCACGCGCAGCAACGCCATGAAAAAATAGCGGGGAATGATGAGCCCGTTGCCCAGACGGCGGTACACCTTGTTGTATTTGCCGTACACTCCGTCGTCTATCGTGCCTCCCTTGCAGACGTAGAGCGTGTCGGAAAGACGTGCGATCTCGCGCACCTTGTTCTCTAACTTGCCCCAAATGCCCTCGTTGAAAGCACCGTATTGGGGCTGCATATTGGTGAGAAAGAAAGTCTGGATGTTGGCATCGCGGGCATAGAGGCGGTCGGCCGAGGGGCAGATATGACCGTGTTGAAGGCCTTCTCCGTTATAGTTGTAAGGGTCTTCGTACCATTGCATGGATTCGGGAATGAGGTCATCGTCAAAGTATTGGTTGTTGGGGTCATAGTAACGGTCGGTATTTTTCTGCATATAGTCTTTGTCAAGCACATAGCAGCTCCAGCGTTGTGACTTCTTCTGATAATCCCATTCGACGATATAATTCACCGCTCCGTCGGATGATTTGTGGACGAGAATGGTGTCTGTGCCACCATTCCGATGCGGCATCTCCAAACGACGGAATTCCGGAAGATAGGCCTTGTTGGCATTCACGTTGGGTCCTGTGGCGGTGGGGGTAGGCTCATTGCCATTGACCTCGGGCGAGTTGTCACTGTTGCACGAGCACAGGAAGAGCAGACCGGCCAAAAAAACAATACCGGTGGAAACTTTGATTGGCATCTGAAACATGGAAGAGGTGAGGGGTTAAAATGATAAAGTGCGATGGAACGTATATGCAACTACGTTCGACCGCACTTTAATTAAAATCGTATATACAGTGTAAATGTATGTCGAGTATTACTTCTTGATCTTACCGTAACGGTTCATGAAGCGGTCTACGCGACCTGCAGTGTCGACAAGTTTGCTCTTACCTGTATAGAAAGGATGAGACGTACTTGAGATTTCGACCTTAACCACCGGGTAAGTTTCGCCTTCAAACTCTACGGTGTCATTGGTCTTGCATGTAGACTTTGTAAGGAACATATCGCCGTTGGACATATCCTTGAATACGACGGGGCGATAGTTTTCGGGATGAATACCTTTTTTCATTTTACTTATTTCTTATTGTATTAATACTTTCACGCTAAACAAATAGCGGCTGCAAAATTACGAAGAATTATGCAAGCCGCCAAATATTTTGCTGACTATTT
>DBQL01000114.1 GCA_002305235.1 Prevotella sp. UBA1395
TGCATGACCGAGAACCATTGCTCCCACTCCCATTCGGAGTTGGTGCTGCCCGAACTTTCCACAAAATCGCCGGCACAGAGCAGGAAACCGGCTCCCGGCACGTCGGTCATGGCACGGTGTACGGTCTTTGAGGAGATGTCGAACATATCGGCGGTGTTGGCCTGCGTGTCGGCGATATAGAGGAATGAGAACTCGCTCTTGTCGGCCTTGGCTGTGGTAAACGACCCTATCTCACTCCATGCCGACGCTGTTCCGACGCGGAACGAGTAAGTGGTGCCGGGCTTCAGGCCTGAAGCCACGGTCTTATGGGCTGTATAACTGCGCTTCTCGCCTATCTGTATACCGGTCTTGGCAACCTCCTCTGCATTCTTACTGCTATAATAGTTGAGGGTCGCATCGAGGATATTGGCCTTGAAGATTTGCACACCGGCACCGGCGAAATCGGCGTCTGTGGCATCCGCTTTCTCCACCACCTGCACTTCTCCGGCCTCCGTCGTGGGGTTGGTAAACCAGTTGAAGGCCATGCGTGAGGTAGGATCGCCGTTGACCACCATGTTAATCGCGTAGGGAGTCTGTGCAGGTTGCAGCTGTTTGATGGCAGCCAGCAGCTTTGTCCATGTGGGAACGGTGTAGTCTGACTCATTGAGTGAGCCAACGGTCTGGGCATGAACGATGCCGACAGGAGCTGCCAATAATAAAGCTGAAAATACAATCTTCTTGAATGGGTTCATGTAAACCATGTTGTTTGATGTTTTTGATGGGTTATTTTTGATCATCGTCCTTGGCCAAAAGACACGGCAAAAGTACGACCCCTATTTTGCAGAGCCGTTGCAACGATATAAAAAAAGGACAACAAAAGATTTGCGTTTGTGCTAAGAACCAAGTTCCGCGCAATTCTTTTGTTGCCCTTGCGGCATCACAGGCCGACCCTCGTCGGCACCCGTGCTCTATATAATAATGTTATTACCCAACTGTTTGGCCAGTTTGTTACGAACGTCTTGCATGTCACGATATTCCTCCATGAGCTTCTTCAGACGCTCCATGTCGGAGGCCGCGGCCTTGATTTGCTCCACCAAGTCTTTGAGATGCTGCTCCACATAGTCCATGCGGAAGTCGAGCAACAGATGCATGACCTGATTGCGAAGAGACTCCAACTCGTTTTCCTCACGCTGCTGTCGGTCGGCATCGTTGAGAGGAAGCTCGTCTTTCTTACCCGCAAGACCATAGTCATCAGAGGCCATTTCGGTGGCCACCTGACTCACTCGGATGTCGTGATGATGTATGAAATAAGGCTCGGAGACAAAGTTCGGGTCGCCGCAGCGATCGACAGCCTCGCTCAAGATATGGTTGTACAGGTCGTCGCGGAATGACAATCCGTCGGCATCGAGACTGTATTTGATGAACCGTGCCACACACAGGTCGTGAAGATTGCCCTCCTCGTCCTCGACATTGTGATAGATGACACGCTCGCCGTGACGAATGACCATCTGCACCAACATGCGTTCTACTTTGGTGGCTTGTACCTGCGGACTGACGGGTTGTACGGGGCGGGTTGCCGGAATTGATGCCGAACCGGGTTCAGCCATATTATCCTCCTGTCGTGTGCCCGCGGTGCCCGACCGTCGGTCATGGATGAATTTGTTCATCTGATTGATCAAGGTGCGCTCGCTGATGCCTATGCGCTGGGCGCAATCGTGCAGATAGGTGTCGCGAAGGATGGGGTTGACGATTACCGAAATGGACTCGACGATGGAGTTGATGGCATCGGACCGCTTCTTGGGGTCGGTCTCGTTCTTGAGCAAAAGGTCGGTCTTGAACTGGATAAAATCGGATTGATGATCTTCGATATACTGTCGGAACTCGGCGGAAGTGTGCTTGCGGGCAAAATCGTCGGGGTCTTGTCCGTCGGGCAACAAGAGCACCTTGAGGTTCATTCCCTCCGAGAGAAGCATATCAGTGCCCTTGAGCGCCGCATGGATGCCGGCCGCGTCGCCGTCATAGATCAAGGTGATATTGGAGGTGAAACGATGGAGCGTGTGAATCTGATGATAGCTCAGGGCCGTGCCTGAGTTGGCAACGACGTTCTCGATGCCACACTGATGCATGGCAATCACGTCGGCCTGCCCCTCCACAAGATAGACCCGGTCTTCCTTGGCGATGGTCTTCTTGGCCTGCCAAATGCCGTATAGCTCGTGGTCCTTGTGGTAAATCTCACTCGCCGGAGAGTTGACATACTTCTGGTTGACACCTTTTGTCCGACTGTCGAGCACACGGGCGGTGAAGCCTACGATCTTGCCACTGACACTGACCCAAGGGAATACCACGCGACCGGCATAGCGGTCGATCAGCTCGCCACGATCGTTTTTATAACAAATGCCGGTAGACAGCAGGAACTCCTCTCGATATCCCTTAGACAATGCCGTGCGGGCGAGGGCTGTTCGATCGGGCAGATCATAACCCAACTGGAACTTACGGATGATGTCATCACGAAAGCCGCGACTGCGAAAATACTGCATTCCGATGGCCATGCCGTCGGGATGCTCGTGCAGTATGCCCTCAAAATACTTGCCCGCCCACTCATTGACGATAAACATCGACTCGCGCTGGCTCTGCTCTTCCTTCTCCTTATCGGTAAGCTCACGCTCCTTGATCTCGATGTGATACTTGTTGGCCAACCACCGCAACGCCTCGGGATAGGTCATTTGCTGGTGCTCCATGATGAAATTGATGGAGTTTCCGCCCTTGCCACAACCAAAACAATGACAGGTGCCACGGGCCGGCGAGACGATGAAAGAGGGCGTTTTCTCGTTGTGGAAAGGGCATAAGCCCTTGTAGTTGGCACCCGCTTTCTTCAGGGCCACAAACTCGGAGACCACCTCTACGATATTGGCGGCATCCTTGATTTTATCTACGGTTTGTCTGTCTATCATATTCTTGTATGTTCATCCATGTGTCATGGCAGTGTCGTGGTCATTGTACGCGAAACCCGGCCGAGCCCTCTACCCACGGAACGGGATGGTGGCTGCGGGCGCAAATGTATGTCAAGCCGATGCCCGCTGCCCCGCAACCCTTTCGGGATTGTCAATGACAGACAATTATTTCTTCTTATCCGACAGCGAGGGTACGATAGCGCGAAGCTGTCTCACGATGATTTTCGCGTTGGTCTTCGCGCCCAAGAGTGAGGTGTGGGTGTGGTCTTTCTTGAAATATTTGGCCGCACTCTCCTTGTCCTTATAATGCTTGTCGAGATAATCGGCTATGAGATTGTGGGCATCGATGAAGTCGACGCCGGTCTGTTCCACCACCTCGCGATACCATTTCCCATAGCTGTCGTTGCGGCGCTCCACCTTGCCATCGGCCCATTCGTTGCGGGTTGTAAGCGACACAAGGATGGGCGTGGCACCCTTTTCGCGCGTGTCGTCAATCATCTTGCGCAGATACCAACCAAAACTGTAAACCACCTCGAAGCGCCCGTCTTTCTCCATTTTATAGATATGGCAGGTATCTCCCGTGCCCTTGATGACGCCACGCTCCTTGGCATCGGCGATGGGACTGATGTCGTTGTGGCCAAACTGGATGAGAACGATGTCGCCCGGCTGCAACGCGTTGTAGACTTTCTCCCACCGACCCTCGCGGATATAGCTGCGAGTAGAGCGTCCGGCCTGTGCCGCATTATAGGGAGTGCAGATCTTGGAATCTAAGAACATGCCGGCAAAAGCACCCCAGCCCCACATGTCGTCTTTGTCGCGGTCTTTGTTTTTTACCGTGGAATCGCCGGTAATCCATACCACCGGCTTGCCGTTCTCACGCTGAACGGGCCATACGGGCAGTGAGACGCCCACCATCATGGCCTGCAACGGCTGGAGGTCGGGATTCCGGCTGGCCATGATTCCCTCTGCCGCCGAGCGGGCATTCAACTGCGCACCCCAGTAACTGGTGTGGATGCGGTCGCCAAAGAACATGTATCCCTGCTTCCAAGGACTATAAGAATCGAGTTTCTGTCCGCTGATCTCATTAAGATCTACGAATGGAACACCCTCCTCGGCAGCCACGATAGCCGCCCATCCGGTTTGCGGCTTGCGCACAATCTTGTGTGTGGTCTCATCAAGGGCATTGCGAGGAGTGAGACTCATCAGGATGGGATGGGCCCCGGCAGCACGGCATTCGGCAATGTAATGGCGAAGGTATCCACCATAACTATATACCGTTTCCTCTACCCCGGTCTCCTTGATGGTGACCCTAAGACTGTCTTGTCCTGTTCCCGGCAATACGGCACGGGCACGCCCCGAGTCATAAGGACCGTTGTCATTATGTCCGATAGAGATGATCACCCAGTCGCCGGGACGCAGTGCCTTGCGTACATCGGGCCACAGTTGGCGATAGTATGTACGGGTAGACATGCCGCCGAGGGCCTGATTTTCAACACTGATGCGGTTGCCATTGAAATATTGGCTGGCATAAAATCCCCATCCCCACTGCCCGTTGCTGCCGTCACCTTTGGTGCCGTTGCGCATGGTTGAATTGCCGACGAGGAATAACACGGGATTGGAGCCCTTGCGGGTGGAGCCCGGAGCCGGACGCGACATCAGGGCCTTGGCAATCGAGTCGGGAGTATTGTCCACCACTTTATTCACGTCTTCCACCGGGTCTGGCAGGTTGTCAAAGGTTTGGGCCGGCGCCAATGTGGCAGTGGCGGTCATGATTGCAATAGCAGATAAGATTTTCTTCATTGTCATGTTAGTTTGTCGATATTTTGCAAAGTTACTGCTTTTATCTTTCATCGAATCAGAAAAACGGCAAAAAACTGAAAATAATGGCATTTTATCGACGATAACAATTCATCGCCACAAACCACATAATCATTTGATTTTGTTTCATTTGTTTGGTCGAGAATTAAAATATTTGTATTTTTGCCCACATGAAATTAGACATCTAAGACATATAAACATTTATGAAACTAAAAATCGTTGTACTTGCCAAACAAGTGCCAGACACACGAAATGTGGGTAAGGATGCCATGACTGCGGAAGGAACAGTCAACCGCGCCGTATTGCCTGCCATCTTCAATCCGGAAGACCTGAACGCCTTGGAGCAGGCCTTGCGACTTAAAGACCAACATCCGGAATCAACGGTTGGCGTGCTCACGATGGGTCCGCCGCGTGCCGGAGAGATCATCCGCCAAGGACTTTACCGTGGCGCAGATACCGGGTGGCTGCTCACCGACCGCAAGTTTGCGGGTGCTGACACGCTTGCAACATCATACGCTTTATCGATGGCAATACGCAAAATCGGCGACGTGGACATCATTCTCGGTGGTCGTCAGGCCATCGATGGCGATACGGCTCAGGTCGGTCCGCAGGTGGCTCAGAAGCTCGGATTGAACCAAGTGACCTACGCAGAGGAGATCCTCAAGATCGAAAACGGTAAGGCCACCATTCGCCGACAGATCGATGGCGGTGTGGAAATTGTCGAGACTCCGCTGCCCGTGCTGATCACTGTCAATGGTTCGGCCGCACCCGCACGCCCTTGCAATGCCAAATTGATGATGAAATACAAATACGCCACATGTCCGATGGAACGCAAAGGCGATGAACCTTGGGCCGATCTTTACGAGTCGAGGCCTTACCTTACACTCAACCAATGGAGCGTTGCCGATGTGAACGGCGACGAGGCCGAATGCGGATTGTCGGGCTCGCCCACCAAGGTGAAGTCGGTGCAAAACATTATCTTCCAAGCCAAGGAGAGCAAATCCCTCACCGCCAGCGATGACGACATTGACGGATTGATGCGTGAACTTTTGGACGAGAAGATTATCGGATAGTAATATTAAGGTGGAATAATAGCGCGAGGAAACAGATTCCGCACGGTCCCAGCAACCCTGCCACACGCCGATAACGGTCTGCTGATGACAGCCTCAGGCATCATTTTCCACCCAACTGTTATTCTCTTATACTCAAAAAGAAATGAACAACGTATTTGTATATTGCGAAATAGAAGGAACAACCGTACAGGAAGTTTCTCAGGAACTGCTGACCAAAGGTCGCAAATTAGCCAATGAGCTTGGGGTTTCATTACATGCCGTTGTTGCCGGAACAGGCATCAAGGGCAAGGTAGAGGCCCAAATTCTCCCTTACGGCGTAGACAAACTCTTCGTCTTTGATGCCGAGGGACTCTTTCCTTACACATCCGCCCCGCACACAGACATACTCGTTAATCTGTTCAAGGAAGAGAAACCACAGATTTGTTTGATGGGAGCCACCATCATCGGACGTGACCTCGGACCCCGCGTTTCCTCTTCCTTGGGATCGGGTCTCACTGCCGACTGCACCCAATTGGAGATTGGAGACTATGACGACAAGAAGTCGGGCAAGCATTACAGTAACATCCTTTATCAAATAAGACCTGCTTTCGGCGGCAACATCGTGGCCACGATTGTCAACCCCGACCATCGTCCGCAGATGGCAACCGTGCGCTCCGGGGTGATGCTTCGCGAGGTATTGGACGAGAATTACAATGGCGAGGTGGTCTATCCCGATGTCGCCAAGTATGTGCCCGAGTTCGATTTTGTGGTCAAGGTCATCGATCGCCATGTGGAAACGGCCAAGCATAATCTCAAGGGATCGCCCATCGTGGTGGCCGGAGGCTATGGCATGGGGTCAAAAGAAGCATTCGACATGCTGTTTGAACTGGCCAAGGAGCTCCACGGAGAAGTTGGTGCAAGTCGTGCCGCCGTTGATGCCGGGTGGATCGACAACGACCGTCAGGTGGGGCAGACAGGTGTTACCGTTCATCCCAAAGTATATATAGCATGTGGTATTTCCGGCCAAATCCAGCATATCGCCGGTATGCAAGATGCCGGTATCATTATCTCCATCAACAACGATCCTGAGGCCCCCATCAACTCAATAGCCGATTATGTCATCAATGGCACGGTCGAAGAGGTGATCCCCAAAATGATCAAATATTACAAACAAAATAGTAAATAACAGTCTTTTCTCCTATCCTCCCAACCTCAAGGAGTCGGCCAGAACGCTACAAGAGGGCCTTGAAACAACAGGAAAGAAGAATAGATAATCATCATTCATTGTTTAACGATAAAAGCAAAAATCCCCTTTCAATGGCTTTTCACGTATTTCTTCTCATTGCTTGAAATCATGAAGGGTCGGGGTTCACAACTATGGCAAATTACTATACAGACCATCCCGAGATAGGATTCCATCTCGAACATCCTTTGATGAGAAGGATTGTGGAACTCAAGGAACGCAACTTTGCGGATAAAGACCAGTTTGATGACGCCCCGGTCAACTACGAGGATGCCATCGAAAACTACAAGCGACTGCTCGAAATCACGGGTGACGTCACAGCCAACATCATCGAGCCCAACTCAGAGAGCGTAGACCTCGAAGGCCCGCATCTCGAAAACGGGCGGATGATTTATGCCAGCAAGACCGTCGAGAATATTGAGGCCACCCGTCAAGCCGGTCTATGGGGTGTCTCGATGCCCCGTCGCTTTGGCGGCCTCAACATTCCCATCACGGTATTTTCCATGCTGTCCGAGTTGGTGTCTACTGCCGACTCCGGCTTCCAAAATATATGGAGTCTTCAGAGTTGCATCGACACCTTGTATGAGTTTGGCTCCGAGGAGCAGAAGCAAAAATATATTCCCCGCATCTCTGCCGGTGAGACCATGTCAATGGATTTGACCGAACCGGATGCCGGTTCCGACCTTCAGCGCGTGATGTTGAAAGCCACTCAGGATGAGGACGGCACTTGGCGACTCAACGGCGTGAAGCGTTTCATCACCAATGGCGACTCCGACATCCACCTCGTCTTGGCCCGCTCAGAGGCCGGCTCACGCGACGGACGCGGACTGTCGATGTTCATCTACGATAAGCGCGACGGCGGTGTAACTGTGCGACACATAGAGCATAAATTGGGTATTCACGGCAGTCCGACCTGCGAGCTGGTCTACAAGAATGCCAAAGCCGAACTCTGTGGCGACCGTCGCATGGGACTTATCAAGTATGTGATGAGCCTCATGAATGGTGCCCGACTGGGCATTGCCGCGCAGTGTGTGGGTCTCGGGCAAGAGGCTTACAACCAAGCGGTAGACTATGCCAAAGCCCGTGCGCAGTTTGGAAAGAAGATCATGGAGTTCCCCGCGGTCTATGACATGCTCTCTCGCATGAAGGCCAAGCTCGACGCAAGCCGCGCAATACTCTATCAAACCTCCCGGTACGTAGACATCTACAAAACGCTCGAAGACATCTCGCATGAGCGAAAGCTCACCCCCGAGGAGCGCACCGAGATGAAGACCTACACCCGTTTGGCCGATGCCTTCACTCCTTTAAGCAAGGGTATGGCCTCGGAGTATGCCAACCAGAATGCCTACGACTGCATCTCGGTGCACGGTGGCTCGGGCTTCATCATGGAATATAAGTGTCAAAGACTTTATCGCGATGCCCGCATTTTCTCGATCTACGAGGGCACCACACAGTTGCAGGTGGTGGCTGCCATTCGTTACATCACCAACGGCACCTATCTGAACATCATCAAGGAGATGCTCCAAGAGGAGGTTTCGGCCGAGATGAAACCCTTGCAAGAACGCATGGCCAAGTGCGTGGCACTCTATGAGGAAGCCGTCGAGAAGGTGAAGGCCGACGACAATCAGGAAGAACTCGACTTCCTCGGGCGTCGTCTCTACAACATGACGGGCGACATCGTGATGGCACTGCTACTCATCAACGATGCCTCCAAGGCTCCCGAGCTTTATGCCAAGAGTGCCAAGGTCTATGCCCGGCTGGCTGAAGAGGAGATTGTGGGACACGCTGCCTTCATCAAGAACTTTACCGCCGACGACCTGAAAGAATGCCGCATGATGGAAGAACAGGAAGCATAATCCTGTCTATCATCCACCATCGACCTCACTCGCGATGATCGCGGGCGAGGTCTTTTCTATACATCATCATTTCATCCCACCCTCACCACAGTAAGGGTATAACTTTTTGGATTATGAAATCATTACGAGAGATCTACCGAATAGGTAAGGGTCCATCTTCCAGCCACACGATGGGCCCCCAAAAGGCTGCCATCATCTACAAAGCCAAGCATCCCGATGCCAAGAGCTTCAGGGTCATACTCTATGGCAGCCTTGCTGCCACGGGCAAGGGACACATGACCGACACTGCCATCACCGATATCCTGTCTTCCGTGGCACCGGTAGAAATCGTGTGGAGATCAGACCTGTTCCTTGACTATCATCCCAACGCCATGCTCTTCGAAACCGACAAGGGCGAACCGTGGACAGTATACAGTGTCGGTGGCGGAGCACTCTCCGAAGGTCCTCAAACCACCGACCTGCTGCCGGTGGGCGATGATATTTACGACCTCACCCATCTCGTAGACATCAAGCATTGGTGCGACAACAACGGCCGTACCTACTGGGAATACGTGGCCAAATGTGAAGATCCGTCCATCTGGGACTACCTGCAAACCGTGTGGGAAGCCATGCAGGCTGCCGTGGAGCGCGGTATCGACGGCGACGGGGTGCTTCCCGGTCCGCTCAACCTTCAGCGCAAAGCCTCTACCTATTATATCAAGGCCAAAGGCTATAAGCAGAGCCTTCAGACGCGTGCCTTGGTCTATGCTTACGCCCTTGCGGTGAGCGAGGAGAATGCCTCCGGTGGCACTATTGTCACGGCACCCACCTGTGGGGCATGCGGGGTCATCCCCGCCGTGCTCTACCATCTCTCTCGCGGACATAATTTCTCCGACCGGAAGATCCTGCATGCGCTTGCCACGGCAGGACTCATCGGCAATATTGTCAAAGAGAACGCCTCTATCTCCGGGGCCGACGTGGGTTGTCAGGGCGAAGTGGGGGTGGCTTGCGCAATGGCCTCTGCCGCCGCATGCCAACTCTTTGGGGGCAGCCCGTCGCAGATAGAATATGCTGCCGAGATGGGACTTGAGCACCATTTGGGCATGACCTGCGACCCTGTCTGCGGACTGGTACAGATTCCTTGCATCGAGCGCAACGCCTTTGCGGCTACCCGGGCCTTAGACTCCAACCTCTATGCGTCGTTCAGCGACGGCAAGCATCGGGTGAGTTTCGACCGTGTGGTGGAAGTGATGAAGCAGACCGGACACGACCTTCCCTCGCTCTATAAGGAGACTTCCGAGGGCGGACTGGCCAAAAGCCTCTCCAATCTTGGCAATCCCGACCATACCAACCAATGCTAACCCTCTACTCCCCACATCGTGATGAAACGTCTTTTTCTTGCGATTGCCGCCATCGTGTGTGCGATGTTCTTCTCCACCTCCTGCCGCATGGCGCCGAGCCGCGACCTCGGCGACACGGTGTCGGCCAAGGTTTTTGAACCCATAGACACCACCGGCCGGGCCGCATTGGCCAAGAAACCCGGCAAGGCCACTGTCAAAGACAGCAGCGGAGTGTATTTTATCGGTGAGGGGTCCACGCCCACCCGCGTACAGCTCGTGAGCTACCCCAGCCGCCGTGACACCGCCATCTATACCAAGGGCAAGCACATCCGCGTCACGGGCAATGCCGACTATGGGCACGTGGTGCGGGCCAAGCTATGGATTTCAGACCGTGGCGACACGCTCGTCACTCGCTTGGAGGAGTATCAACTCACCAAATAGCCCACCCCGCAACGCCTCAAATCTTTCGAGACATTATCCTCATCAAAAAAAGAGATACGGCCCTCCGCATCTCTTTTTTGTTTTTTCAACCATCATCTATCACCTGAAAACATCATCACGACCACCTGTCCTTGCTCAAATACTGCGCAAGATGAAGTAAATCTCCTCCTTGGAGATGTCTGCCCGGCATATCCGTTTCACCTCATCGGCGGTGGGATGCTCGGGCAGCTGGGCCAAGGCATGCCGAATGGCCTTCACCTTGGAGGCATCAATCACCTTGTCTGCCGACAGTTTGCCATCGTGGATAAACCGTGCCAAATGGCCGTAGATGGTGCTGAGTGCCAATCCCCGCTCTTGGGCAATATCCTCCGGGCGCTTGCCCGAGAGCAGCATGTCCAACGAAGTCTGATAGGTTGCACCCTTGGGTGCCTTGGGTTGGCGTGGCTTGCGCTCACGCTTACGACTTTGTTCCGCATCATCAAAGGGCGACTCTTCGCCCGATCGCTGCCGCCGTGGCCTCACCCTCCTGCTGTCGGGCAATACCACATCCATCGCGTCGAGCATGGTTTCCTGCTTGGCCAGCATATATGTCGACACCTCAAACCGCTCTTCTTCCATTCGTCTCAACAACTTGTCCTTGGCCAGATAGAGCAGCCACAGCTCCTTGAAGCGCTCTTCCATCAGCGTCATGGCTTTCTTGTTCGCGCTTTGGGCCGCCTTGGTCAGCTCGAGCGCGTGCCCCATCTCCTGTTCCAACGTTTCCAAGAAATAGGCCGAACTGCGCTTCACACGTTCAAGAAATCCGTCTTCGTGCAGCCCGTCGGAAGTCTGTGTGCGGATGAGCGCCTGCCATTTGTGCGCCACATCCATCACCTTGCCCTGCAGGGTTTGCACCAGCGCACCGTGATAAGTCGTCAGCTTGGGCTGCGCATGAAAATATTCCAGCAGCGTGCGGTACACCATCTGCTCGGCAGCGAAGAGCGCGGTGAAGTCGAACAGGTCGAGCAGCTGCACCCTGAAATAATCCTCCTTCAGTCCGGGCAACTCGTTGATGCTCTTCCGGGCAGCCTCTTGCTGCCCCGAGATATACTCCATCACCCTTCCGTCATTGATAATGCTCTGCCCGCCAATGGGTGTGGCAAGCACCAGTCCCTCAAGACTCTTGCACCGGCTCAGCGCCACATACACCTGTCCGGAGGCAAACGCCTGTCCGGCATCGATGATCGCCCGCTCAAACGTCAAACCCTGACTCTTGTGTATCGTGATGGCCCATGCCAGCCGCAGCGGATACTGCCTGAACACGCCTTGCACCTGCGGCTCGATGACACGCGTGCGCTCATTGATGACATATTTGGTGTTTTCCCATTCCTGTGGCTCCACGCCGATAGGCTCCTTGTCACCCGGACATCTCACTTCGATGTGTTCCTCGTCGAGTGCCACCACATGCCCGATGCGCCCGTTGTAATACTGATGTTTGCCCGAGGCGTCGTTCTTCACAAACATCACCTGCGCGCCGACCTTCAACTCAAGCGCCACCTCCACGGGGTAATTGTATTCGGGAAAGGTGCCCTCTATCTCCGCGCGGTAGACAAACCGTCGGCCGGGCAACTTGCCGAGCTCTCGCTCATTATAGCTGTCGGCCATACGGTTGTGCGTGGTGAGCCTGATATATCCTTCCTCGGCCTTGGGAATGAACGCCGGTCTGTACCTCTCGTTGAGGCGGGCGAGGTCTGCGGCCGAGGCATTGCCGTCCCTGATATGGTTCAGTATCTCGATAAACGCGTGGTCTTGCTGCCTGTACACATGCGTGAGCTGTATGGTCACATAGCTGATCTGGCGCAAAGCCTTGCTACCGAAGAAGTAGGGCGTGTCGTAATGGCTCCGCAGAAACTCCTCGTCCTGTGCCGTCATCACCGGCGTGAGTTGCTGCAGGTCACCGATCATCAGCAGTTGTACGCCTCCAAACGGGCGGCTCGCGTCACGGTATCGACGCAGCACGCTGTCGATAGCGTCCAACAAATCGCTGCGCACCATGGATATCTCGTCGATCACGAGCATATCCAATGTGCGGATGATGCGCCGTTTCTCCTTGCCGAAATCATATCGGTCTTTAAACGACGTGCCGGGAATGTAGGGCGACAGTGGCAACTGAAAGAACGAGTGTATGGTCATGCCGCCGGCATTGATAGCCGCCACGCCGGTGGGAGCCACCACGACCATACGCTTCGAGGAGTGTTCCCTCACCGCCTTGAGAAACGTGGTCTTGCCCGTACCGGCCTTTCCCGTGAGGAAAATGCTTGTGCCGGTGTGCTCCACAAAGTCCCATGCCAACCTCAGTTCCGTGTTTTGTTCCATTCTGTTTGCCATTTGCTGAGTGACCCGACGTGGGTCACCCGTTTCCACAAAGTTAGCGATTTTCGGCGAGCTATTCACGGTTTTCCTCCAAAAAAAAATCCCACTTTCTGTGCCTCTCGCCATCAAAACCCGGGCACAGGAGTTGGAACATACGGCAGAAAAGCCTATTTTTGCGGCATGAACCTTCAACAATCTGTCAATCACCTGCCTTTGCTGCGCACCGCCCTGACGCTCATCGCGGGCATCATGGCCGGCGAGGCGTGGGGTGAGCTGCTGCCGCTATGGGCATGGCTCGGCCTTGCGGGCATGGCCATCGTGGCAGCAACAGTCATCGGCAAACACCGGGAATGGCAGCAAGGAGCCTGCATCCTCGTGTGCACCGCGTTTCTCGGCGTGGCACTGATGACACACGCGAACCGCCGCAGCCGTCCGGTGTCCACCGCGGGCGATGTCGATTATTCCGCGGTGGTGATGAGCGAGCCGGTGGTCAGGGGGCGTACGGTGCAGTGCGACCTCACGATTCTTGGCCTCAATGGCAGCCCCCTGCGTCGCCCCCTGTCTGTCAAGGCGGCCATCCTGCGCGATACCGCGCACCCCCGTAGGCCACAGCTTCACCTTGGCGACGGCCTGCGGGCACGGTCGACACTTCATGTTCCGCAGACCTACCATACCGACAGCCATTTCGACTATGCGCGATGGCTGCGTGTTCACGGCTTCCGCGCGCGCACGTTCATCCATGATCTCCACTGGCAACCGGCGGCCGTCGACCGCTCTCGCCTGCCGGCTTTCGACCGCCTGCGGCTGCGGGCGATGCGTCTGCGGCAGCGGGTCCTCGCACAATATCAGGGCATCGGACTCGACGATCAGCAGTTGGCCATCGTCGCCGCCATGACCTTGGGCGACCGGTCGCTGGTGAGCCGTGCCACCAAGGAGCTGTATTCCGTCTCGGGCGCAAGCCACATCCTCGCCCTTTCCGGGCTTCATCTCGGCATCATTTACGGCCTGCTCACCCTGTTCTTCGGCCTTGGCCATCGGCGGCTGTGGCTCTCGCAAATAATCATCATGGCGACAATATGGGCCTACGTGTTGTTGGTCGGACTGCCGCCAAGCGCCATCCGCTCGGCCACCATGCTCACCGTCTGCGCCCTTTGCATCGTGGTGGGTCGGCAACCGGTATCGGTCAACACGCTATCGCTTGCCGCCCTCGTGATGCTGGCCACCCATCCCCCATTGCTCTATGATGTTGGCTTCCGGATGTCGTTCATGGCTGTGCTCGCCATCTTGGTCTATTATGTCCCGATTGCCCGTTTGCTCACACTGCGAAACCCACTCGCCCGAACCATCTGGCAGATGGCCGTGGTGTCGGTTGCGGCACAGATCGGTACGGCACCGCTCGTGATCTACTATTTCGGAAGATTCTCCTGCTACTTCCTTCTCACCAATTTTGTGGTCATTCCCGCAGCCGTCTGCATTCTCTACGGCACGGTGATGGTGCTGTTGACCGCTCCTGTTCCCTTGGCGCAAAAGCTGCTGGCCGGCATGCTTGTCCGCCTCGTCACGCTGCTCAACGCGTCGCTTGCCGCCTTCGCCCGTCTGCCTTGGGCGAGCATCGAGGGCATACGCCTCAGCGCGACACAGCTCTGTCTCCTTTACGTCATCATCGGCTCGGTGTCGGTCATCATCTTCTATGGTTGGAAAATACGGTCTCAAAAGCGTCTCGAGGCGTTCTATCGGCAATGAAAAACGACGCCCGACGATTGGCAAACAGCATCAAGGCCGCATGCCGATGCACGGAGTATCGTAGGGCATGTCACCGCATAAAACAAAAAAAATGTCTTCGCATGCCCGTAATCACGGGAGAATGCGAAGACAATGTCATAACCATCCGGCATGCCCGGAGGCCTTATTGCTCCGGGTATTGCTGGTAAACCTTCAGCCCATACTCCCCGGCCAGCAGGTAGACATGCTCCATGATAGCTGCGAGGCTGTGCTCATAGTGCACCCATTCCTTGTTCTTGATGAAGAAATAAAATTCCAACGGCAGTCCGCACTCGGTGGCCTCGAGCTGGCGCACCATCAGCGTCATCTCGGTATTGACCCAAGGACACTCGCGGAGATATTTCTCCGCGGCCGCCCGATAGAGCGACATATTGGTCTCCTCACGCTTCTCGTCGGCGAAGCGCAGACTGCGGAAGTCATAATACACCTTGCGCTTCACCCTTCGACCCTCGGCGGCCCTCATCCCCTTCCAGTTCTGAAAAGACCCGTTGACCAGCGTGGTGGGCGACACGGTGACGATGGTATTATCGAAATTCTGCACTTTCACGGTGGTGAGCGTCATCTCGATGACCGTGCCGTCGGCCTGTGTGGAGGGCACGGTAATCCAGTCGCCCACATGCAGCATCTCGGCAGAGGTGAGGCGTATGCCGGCCACGAGGCCCTCGATGGTGTCCTTGAAGACCAGCATCAGGATGGCCGAGGTGGCACCGAGACCGGCCAACAGCGTGGAGGGGTTGCGCCCAAGGATGATGGCAATGACCACGATGACCGCGAGAAAGATGACCACCACCCGCAGCAATCCGCAGAATGACAGCACGTATTGGCGCAGACTGGTGCGATAGCCGTTGTCGAGCAGCTTGAGGCTGTTGATGAACACGATGACGACATGTACCGTTGCCAAGGTGATATAGACGGCTGTCAACCGCTCGAAGACCTCACGTACAGAGGGATACTGATAGAAAACCATCGGCAGCAGCTGCCACACCACCAACGCAGGGATGACGCTGCACACGGCCAGAAGGAACGGACGGCCCAGCAAGACATCACGCCATTTGACCGAGGCGTTTCTCGTGAGACGACCCACCACGGGAATGATAATGCGCCGACAGAGCAGGTAAGCCAAACTGCTCAGCAAGGCAACGACGACCACCAGCACGATGTGGCGCACCAAAGGGACACTGCTTCCCGTCACGCCGAAATACTGAATGATGTTTTCTACTGCTATTCTGATCTCTTCCATAATGACTGTTAGTTTGGATGATGCTGCTCCGAGGCCTCTCCGCGACCACGGTGCGCGATATGTGTTGTTGTGGGTTGCCGGTCAAACGGCATGCCGATGCCTGCCGTTGCGATGCCCTACTGCGGCGAGCAGAGTATGGAGGATACCTTGTCTTGGAACGTGCGGCCGTTCTTGCCGTGCATCACTCCCTGATTGATGATGCTGAAACAGAGCCGGTGGCCGTTGGCGGCGGTGAGGTATCCGCACAGCGAACTGATGCCCGCCACCGTGCCGGTCTTGGCCCTGACATTGCCGCGGGTAAACTCAGACTGCATGCGCCGCCGCAGCGTGCCGTCCTGACCGGCGATGGGAAGGGCCGGCAAGAGGTGGTTATAGATATTGCCATTCTCGAAGGCATAGCGCAAAAAGCGCACCTCCAACTCTGCCGAGACATAGTTGTAGAGCGACAGCCCGGAGCCGTCGGCAAACTCATATCTGCGCCCCTGAAGGCCGAGCTTGTCGACAAGCTGCCTGATTACCGCCCGTGCGCTTTTGGCCGTGGCCGGCCTGTTGCCCGTCGAGGCGGCAATCTGATAGAACATGGCCTCGGCGTAGAGGTTGTCACTCTCCTTGAGCATGCGCATCATGATTTGGTCGATGGTGTGGAAACGACGCACGATGCAGTTGGCCTCCTCGGGCTTGCGCTTCTCGCCGATGGAGCCGGTGACGTAGATGCCCATCTTGCGCAACTCGTCGTAAAAGCGGCTCATAAACTGGTCCTTGCGCAGAATGAGGAGGGGTGAGAGCACGGGGTTGTCGTCGTCCCAGCACCACCCCTCGCCCAAAAGGTCCTTGTCTTTCATCGACCTGTCGGCGTAGAGGTTGCCACGGATGGTGTCTATGCCCATCTTGTGTAGCCCCTCGGCAAAGGCCCGCATGTCGTCGTTGTTGAAACGGGGGTCGAAACCGCCCACGCAATAGACGTCGCCGGTGAGCACACAGCTGTCTACCCGGCCCGTATAACACAACTCTGTCTTAAACTGATAGCTGCCTCCGAGGCGGTCGAGGGCGGTGATGGCGGTGATGACCTTCATCGTAGAGGCCGGGCGCAGCATCTGGCGCTCATTGCGGCGGTAGATGGCCGAGTCGGCATCGAGGTCCCATATCATGATGCCCACCTGCGATGTTTGGAACATTTCGTTCTCGAGCAGGGCGTCTATCGAGGCCTGCACGTTTTGAGGCCAGGCCAACTGGTCGTTCCGCGCGGGCAACGAGTCGCTCCACACCGAGTCTTGCTCGGTGCTGTCGACTTCCTCTATAAACTCCTCGTTATCGATCTGGGCCTGTGTGGGCAGCACGACGAGCATGCACCACAGACCGCACAACATGTATTTTATCTTGAGATTAAACAGCATAAACCTATTGCGATTGAGCTTCACGGCCCCTGCTCACGACACCTCGCCGGCATCATGGGGCGCTTCGTCGTCGGCAAGACGACTCTTGAGAAACTGCACGAACGACGCTTCCTGCTCGGGCTGAACGACCGCATACCGCCCGTTGCCATAGCCGATGAGCAGATAGCGCACCATGCCGAAGGTGGTGGTCATGGGGCGGCACGAGGTGATCTCGACCAACGGGATGAGCCGCCGCTTGGAAAATCGGCCGCGCCGAATCTCCAAAAAACCGTCGCGGAACACGTATTCCGAATGGAGCACACGCTCCATCACCAGCACGTTGAGTATCACCACCACCATGCCAAATATCACGGCCTTGACCCAAAACAGATAGAGGGCAAGGGCCGCTAACAGCACGACTCCGCATTTGGAGCCGATGGTGAATCGATGATGGAATGTTCGGGACATATCGGCTTGCGGGCGCGCGGCGCCCAAGGAAACTATATTATAATTTGCAAAAATACGAAGATTATCGCAAAATCACGGCTGATGTTTAGATATTCTTTCCTATTTTAACTTGAATTACACCAAACGGGCTTTTCTTCTGTCACTCTGCGCCATCGGGGACACAGCGGCGGGGCACGGCAACGGACCGGTGGTGGCAGATGGAAGAAATCATGATGAAAAATCTTGAAAAACATGCTCGCATGCTCGCCGTATTTCAAAACAAGAGCCTGTCGGTGCGAAACACGGCGAAAATGAAAGCATTTATAAACCGCTGATATACAGCATCTTGCAAAAACAACATATATATCGTCCTCGCGATACCTATCTGTTCGCAACCGGAAAAGGCGTTTTGGCCTTGCCAAAACAATGTATTCGCCCCGCGAAAGGATAGGAAACGCCCTGCGAAAAGATAGCTTTCGCGAGACGATGGGATAGGAATCGCGAGGCGAAAAGACCGCCATCGCGAGCCGCCGAAGGCATGATGGCATGAAAACGGCCTCAAAACGAGGTTTTCATGCGTTTGTGACGGTAGGCCCGACAGGTGGCGATAATCCGGATTGGGAGTGGCAGAGAACCTCGAAACCGACCATTTTTCTTGACATCTCGCACCTGTCATCCACCACGATACCCTTTGCAAAGAGGGGCATCGGGAGAAAGAGTCCTCATCGGGTGAGCGAGAATTTGATGCTCAGGCCGAAGTCTTGCGTGGTGGTGGGATAGCTGTTGCTGCTCAGGAGCGGCGTGTTGGTCTGCCGGTCCAAATAGAAACTCATCGTGAGGAGGCGCGACAGGGTGTAATCGGCCATGAAAGAGAACTTGAACGCGGTGTTACCGCTACTGGCCGAAGAGGTCATCGTGGCGATGTCGCGAGTGATGCTGGCCTGCCTGCGATAAGACACGTCGAGGCGAAGGTTGAGCGCATGGTTCACGCCACCGCGGCTGCCGGCCCTCGAGGTGGTGGTAGCAGTCTGCGCGTTACGGTTGGCGGCGTTGCCGTTGCGATTGGCCGAGGTGTTTCTCACAAGCCTCGTGTTGCGGCCGCCGAAGAGCTTGAAGTCGTTGAGCTTATAGCCGAAGCCCAGCACCCAGTCCTTGCTCAGTGCCTCGTTGAGTTGCACGCTCGTCATCGACAGTGAGAGCACACGGGTCTGCCGATACTCCAACTTGGCCGTGAGGTTGTTTTGCAGTGTCACGTCGATGCCCAACAGGGGCGAGAAGGTCTCGTTGATGCTCACCGTAGAGACATTGTACATCGAACTGGGAATGGGGTTGCCCGAGGTGGCATCGGTGATGAAGCCCATGCCCGGGCCCATGAGTTGCACGAAGGTGGAATAGCTCTGATAGGAGCCTATGGCAAAGATGCTCTTGTAACTGTGGTTGAGGTTCACGCTCTTGAAAAGGTCGCTGAACCACGGCAGACGGCTCAGGCCGCTGTAATGCACGGTCCAGTTGGGCAGCATGCGCTTGAGGGCGGGGAAAATATCGAGGCTGTTGCCGCCCGAACCGGTGTAAGTGGCGAGGAAGGCGGGTATCATCACGTCGGCCGAATAGGCGTTCACACCGCCGTTGGCAGCGTCGAACGGCGTACCCGCGAGCGTCGTGCCACGGGGATATTCCACGCCGGCATAGCGCGATTCGACACGTTGGCGGAAGCCGTCCAACGACGCGCAGAACCGCTCGAAGACCTTGCTCCGGAAGCCGTTGCCCGCGTTGCCCATGCCCTCGAAGGCCGAACCGATAGACACGGTGGTCATGGTGAAGGTGCCGGTCTGCGTGGTGGGATTGCCCTCGTACATATATTGCACGCTCTTGGCGGTGGTCATCGTGCGACTGGCGTTGAGGTCTATCTTGAGGTTCTTGATGGGTTCGAGGGTCATGCGCAACTGGAGGTCCTCGGTGAGATTGCTCGTTGCCGGGGTGGCCACGCTGTCGCTCATGAGCAACCAGTTATTGCTGCGCGCCTTCTCGATATAGCTGTCGCCGGTGAGTCCGAACGCGAAATCGAGTCCGGGAGAGAGGGCATTGGCCGCCGTGCGGTTGGTTTGGCCGAACACATCGCCGATATTGGGCATGAAACCGGGTAGCGACATGGAGTACTGATTGCGATAAGACACGCTCACATTGCGTACCATCATGCCCACGCGGGCGATGCTCTGGGCCACCCGATACCACTTCTGCTCGTCGAGTTCGGGCTTGGCCGTGACGCTGATCTTGACCTTGAGGGCGGAGTCTACCTTGCTCTTGATACGTATCTTGTTGTCGTCTATCTTCTTGAAATGGAGCTTCAGGCGCTTGCCGTCCTCGGTCTTGGCCGAGACGATGAGGCGTTTCGACTTCTTGCCGTGGCTCACCTCGATGGTGGTGTCGGGCAGAAGGGTGATCTCTTTCTCAAAGGCACGCTTGTTCAAGGGCAACCGGGCGTTGTTCAGCGCGGCCTGCCTGTCGTTTTGGCGAAGCTGCCGCACCACCTCGTCGGGGTCTTTGCCCTCGGCCAATGCCTGCTCGCGGGCCTTGGCTTCGGCCTCTTGCTGCTTCTTCTTATTGGCCTTGGCGGTCTCTCGCTCCTGCTTGCGCTTGTTGAGGTCAGACTGGATTGGCTCCTTGTTGAACCGCTCGTTGGTCTTGCGCAAGAACGGCAGATGATTGTAAAGGCGGGTGAGGTCGAACGTGCCGTTGACGTTGAGTTGCCGGTTATTCTGTATGGTATTGCCGAGAGAGGTGCCGTCTTCGAGGTCGGTGCCACGTATCCAGTTGTAGGTCGCGCTATACGACGCGTCGCCGTTGACCCAGTCGAAGATGGGAATGAGGTTCAGGGGCAGCTGGTAAGACAGCGTGAAGTTCTGCTGATAGTCGAGTGGCGTGCCGAGGTTACGGATGCTGGTCCACACCGAATCCTTCCACGCGTCGTAGCGGGTGGGGTACAGATCTTTGTTGATGGGGGTATAAGGCTCCTCCACCTCGGCATGGGTGGCACTCTGGAAATTGGCGTGCAGGTTCTTCGTGAGGTCCCAGCGCAACTGGAACTCGCGGTTCCACAGGAACTGTTCTGAGAAGACCAAAGGCAGGGCGGAGTTCTCCAAGGCTTCCATGTCGCGCTCCTGAAGCTCGTAATAGCTTCGGGTAAGCTCGGTGTTGAAATTGATGTTCTGAGGCAACCAGTTCAGACCGAAGCGCTTGGCAATATCAAACCATTTGCTCTTCGACTTGATTTTCTTGAACGGTTCCCACGCTTTGTAGACGGGAGTCCAACTGTAATTCATGCCACCGCGCCAATTGTCCTCGTTCTCATAGATGGTGGTCTCGCCCTGAGTGTGGCTGTGGCTGTGGCTGTAAGAGAACGAGAAGTTGGCGGGGTCGTAGGGCATGGGGTGGCGTTTGCTCTGGATTCCCACCCGCACATTAGACAGGGAGAAGTTGGTATTGATGGTCTTCGTCACGGCAATGCTCTCGATGGAGTCGCGCTCGCGGCGCGATGCCGTGGCATCTAAGGCATCCTTAAGCTCCATGTCGGTGTCCAGCGGATTGTATTTCGGGCGTGACACATCCTTGGTGACGCTGTAATACAGCGGGGCCGAGACCTTGGCCTTATCGGGGAAAAACTTGCCAAGCTCGACGCTTGTCACCACCGCGACATTGCTTTTGTCATCTTGTGAGCGTGAAGCCACGCCGTCCTCGAGTCCGCCGAAGCCCTGCGTGACATATCGTCCCTGCACGTTCACCGTGCCGAGGTCGCTGAGTTGCATGTTCAGATTGCTGTTGGCCGCCCAGCCTCCCGAATTGTTATACTCCTTGAGACGCATCTCGTTGATCCACACTTCGCCGCTCTTGGGCTGGGCAGAGAGGTTGCGCACACCGATGATCATGGTCTTCACCTCGCCCAAGGTGGGGTTTCCCATCACCGTGATCTTGTTTTGCGGGTGGGCGGCATCGTATGCCTCATAGGGACGATTGTATGACGCAAGGCCGAGACTTTTTTGCTTGTTGCGCTCCTTTTTCACTGTGGTGAAGATGGAAAGGGGCACGTCAAGCATGTTCTCCTCGGGCCATACGGCAATGCGATGGGCCGTAGACTGCACGTTATACTCACCCGGAGAGGTGAGCTTCAGCGGAATCTCATACTCGTAGTAGTTGCTCTTATAGTCGGAACCAAGACGCACGAAGACAGCCAACTGGTTGTCCTGAAGGTTGGTGGTGTTGGTTTCGTGGGCATTGGCATGTACGAACATCTGGATGCGTTTGTACTGCCGGAGGTCTAACGTGGTATTCTTGTAGACGCTTTTCGACTCGCCCGAGGAGAGGTTATACACGTTGATGTCCAACGCTTGTTCGTTGGCCTCGACGAGTTGGGGCTGCGTGGGGTCTTGCTCCCGACTGATGCCGGGGGGCAACACGTAGTTGACCGGTGTCTTGTCACTGTTCTCCTCGATGTTCACGGAGGCCGTAGTGATCGACCCCGACTGTGCCGTGCCGTTATCAAGATTCTGTTGATAGATACGCCATGTGCCCCTGACGAGGTCCAAACTGCCAAAGCGCATCACCACAGGATGCTCGAATCCGGTGAGGAACATGCGCATGAAGCGGATGCTGCTGAAGTCGGAGATGGAGCCTACCCTGCTCTCAAACTCGTCGACAGGAATGCGGAACAAGTACCATGTGATCTTCTCGGTCGTGCCATTGCGCAGCGAAGGCATGGTCTCGCGCTTGTCGACGATGAAGTTTCGACCCACCGCGAGATCGCCGGGACGTACCGAAATATGATACTGATAGTATTTCTCGTACTCGTTCAGGGTAAAATCCTGATTGATATCCTCAACGTCCGGGGTGGTCTTGTATGAGGTATCGTAGCTCTCGGTGCGGTCTTCGGTGGCGGGAGAGTTGCCCTGTGGATTGTTGATATACTTGTAACGGCGCAGAATGGAAGCCTCCATGCGGTCGTAATCAGACCCCCGGAAATAGTGGTAATCGTCGTGGGCGGGATCGGCCCAGATAGAATCCCACACGGCAGCATTGACTTTTCCCTGTATCTGTGTGAGGAAATCCTGATAGGAAGGGTATTGCTGTTCCTCGCTATTGTTCAGTCCGTTATATCCCAAATCTTGCAAAGCACGACTCGATGCCGACGTGGCGAAGGCGTAAGTAACCGTGGCTTGTGTGGGAATCTTACCCCATTGGGTAGTGGTATAACTATTCGATCCGTCGACGGGAAGGCCACTTTCGTAGAACTTCTTGCCATCGCGGAGGATGTCTTCGGATACCTCTCCGAGATTGATATAGAAGTCGCCGCCATACTCCGAGGCATTCGACTGCTTGTTACTGTTGATGAATGGGTCCATCATCCAAAACTCGATGTACTCGATATTGGCCGCCTCGAAATCGTTAGTATCAAGTTTTCGCATCATGCCTCCCCAATGTCTCGAGGGGTTATTGAGCAGTCCAGTGGCGGTGAGGTCAGGGTTGAAGTTGTATGGTCCGCGCTCATTGGGATAGAAAGCGAGGTTCATGATGGGCAGCATAGACGTTGCTCCGGTGTAGCTGCTTTGGTTGCGATTGGGATAAATCTCGCGTACCGGCACCTCGCGCACGTATGGATCGCTCAGCTGATTGAGGTCACTCTTGATGTGAGCGGGCGTCAAGCTGCTGCTACGGCGTGTGAACAGCGGGTCGATGGTGTACCAAGCCATCTGCGAACGGTTGTAGCCGGAGGTGAGTCCGGTGCGGTCTTGGCTCTCGGCAAACATCGAAGGCACGCTCGACAAGATCCAGCTGGTAGGGGTCATGACATCGATCTTGTCGGTGGTATTCTCGAAATCGTCGATATACGAGGCGTTGTCCTGCACCCCACTGTTCTGTCCAGCGATGAGCTGCGCGAACTCGCCGGTGAACGATATGCGTGAGGGCTGTGTGAGATGGAGGAACGGTAGTTTGTCGAGCATGTTGGTGAGCCACTGGCTCTCGTGCTTCCAGTTGAGGTTAACACCCCACAACGTGTTGTTGAGCGGCTC
>DBQL01000102.1:0-5310 GCA_002305235.1 Prevotella sp. UBA1395
GCAAATGGTGAATGCTTTTGTCAGCATTTATTTCCGGGTTTTGTCGCCGGTCGTCTTGCGGCACTCACACCGCCCGACAACAAAAATGCCACATCGGCGTGACGCGCGATGTGGCATGTATGGTCGTTGTCGGCCGGTCTTTACCTCACCGACCACTCAAACAGTCCGCACGACTGAAGCTCGGGTTGCCTGATGTTCAGTCTCACAACCTTGGTCTTCACCGGGTCGAAGTCGGCCGTGCAAGGCTGCCCTTTCTTCACCGGGTATCCCGACACATGGCTCACCGGCTGCCACGCGCCGCTCTCATCCTGATACTCCACGGTCCAGCTGTCGGGCACCTTGCAGCCTCCCCACGGCTGGTCGTCAAACCAGTAGACCGTGGCACGCTGTATGGTCTTGGCCTCGGGGAAGGTGTATGTGATCCACTCTGTACCGCCTTGTTTGGGCCACCAGTGGAAGTAGGGAACGGTACGGTCGTTCTCGTCGGCCGGCACCAAGCCGTCGGCGATGCTCCGCAGGGCCGATGTGCGTTTCGAAGCGTCTATCTTGGCCTGTGAGGCGATGGTCGGAGGCGTGGCCGGTCGGGCAGCGCTCACGTTTTGTGGCATCCACACTTTCATGTTGCCCGAGCCGCGGTGGCACCACGCGAAGTAGGGAATGAGTTTCAGAGTCACGCCTCGGGTGGTGAGGTTGCCGTTGTTGTCGTAGGCCAAGGTCTGCGCCGGCATGGTCAGCGTGGTGAGTTGCTGGCCTTGGAAGAGCGTCAGCTTGGGCTGCTCGTCTTTGGCGAGGAAATCGCTGTAAGGCAGTTGTCCCAACGTGAAGGTGGGTTTTTGGTTGAGCAGCAGGCTCATGATGTCGAAGTCGTTGTCGGGCCATTCGGCGCAATAGACTATCGGTCCGCGCTCGAAGCTCACCTGTCCGCGGTCGGCATCCACCTTGTTGTTGGCCCGCACGGTGCGCACCTCCATGTCGAAGTGCACGCTCACCACGTCGCCCTTCTTCCATTTGCGGCTGATGGTGCAGTAGCCGTCGGCGGTGATATCGGCCTCGATGGGCTGTCCGTTCACGGAGATACGGTAGGAGGCTCGCTTGCCGTCGTCATAGTAGTAGAGGTCGGAGGGCACGGGCCGGCCCTTGACCCACCCCGGTATGCGCACCTTGAGGCTGAAGACGCCCGTCTTGTTTTGGTCTACGCGAATGTTGATATCGCCGTTCCAAGGGTAGCCGGTGGTCTGCGACAGCGTGACCTCCTTGCCGCCGACCTTCATCGTTGCCGAGTTGCTCAGGAAGAGGTTGACATAGAGGTTGCGGTCTTTCACGGCATAGACATAGCCGGGTAGCGACGGCAGGAAGCGGCAGATGTTGCTCGGGCAGCATGCACATCCGAACCAAGGCTGGCGCTGGTGCTGGCCCATCGACTCCAAGGGGTTGGGGTAGAAGAATCCGCCGCCATCCATAGAGACGCCCGAGATGAGACCGTTGTAGAGCGTGCGCTCCAGCACGTCGTAATATTTGCTTTCGCCGTGGAGCAGGAACAGGCGGTAGTTCACGTAGACATTGCCTATCGCGGCGCATGTCTCGTTGTAGGCACTCATGTTGGGAAGCTCGTAGTTCTTGCCGAAAGCCTCGCCGCTGCTCGTGGCACCGATGCCGCCGGTGATATAGAGTTTCTTGGTCACGATGTTGTCCCAGATACGCCCGATGGCCTTGATATAGTCGGAATCGCCGGTGAGGGCGGCCACGTCGGCCATGCCCGCGTACATGTATGCCGCCCGCACGGCATGGCCCACGGCCTCGTCTTGCTCGATGACGGGCAGGTGGCTTTGCGAGTATTCCTGCTTGATGGAGGTCTTGCCACGATAGTCGAGGAAGAACTTAGCCTCGTCGAGATACTTCTTGTTGCCCGTGGCGAGATAGAGTTTGCACAGGGCCATCTCGGCAATCTGGTGCCCGGGCACCACGCATGCCTGCCCC
Organism: Prevotella sp. UBA1395; assembly: GCA_002305235.1. GTDB lineage: Bacteria > Bacteroidota > Bacteroidia > Bacteroidales > Bacteroidaceae > Prevotella. The sequence continues at coordinate 1,978 of DBQL01000102.1, forward strand.
GCCTTGGGTCCTACCTCACGCACCACGCAGTCGGCATAGCGTATGGCGATGTCCAAGAACTTGCGGCTGCCGGTGGCTTGCCAGTGTGCCACGGCACCCTCAACCATGTGTCCGAGGTTGTACAGCTCATGGCTCAGGTCTTCTTCCTTGCTCCATCGCTTGTCGCCCGCCCAGTGATGAGGGTTCTTGGGGTTTTGTGTACGTGCGGTGTAGAGATAGCCGTCGGGTTCCTGCGCCTTACCGATGATGTCGAGCACAGAGTCGATATAGTGCTTCATCTTCTTGTCGGGGTAGGTCTGCAGGATATAGCTCGCGCCCTCGATGGTCTTGTAAGGGTCGGTGTCGTCGAACGACAGCGGCATGAGTTTCGACACGTCGTAGCTCTCGCTCGGATGAGCGGCGCGCTCAAAGTTCTTGTATCGGCCCTCGCTCTCGCATTTGCTGAAAGCCAAGGGAATGGTCACTTTGCGTGAGGTCTCGAGGCGCTGGCCCCAGAAACTGTTGTTCACCACCTTCACAGACGTGAAGGGTACGGGGGTGATGGGGTAGCCACCGCTGTGCTTCTGCGCTTGGCCCGTAACGGCAAGTGCGCCGGCGATGATACCAAGAAATAGTCTTTTCATAGGTTCTTGCGTTTATGATTGTTGTTGATCGGTTGTAAATGGCGATGTGGCTTGCGCGCGATAACGCCCCGTGCCACGGGCGTTGCCCCGGCGATGGCGGCGTGACGGGCATCGGTCGATGGCGTTACCGGGTGGCGGGCATGAGCGTCACGACAAAGCCTCCGCCCGAGGCCATGTGCAGATGAAGCTCCGAGGAGGCGTCGACCGTCTGTGTCTCCAAGAGGTAATCCTCGGCATTGTGGTCGGCATTGATGCCGTCGCGCAGGATGGAAGCCTTGAAACGCACGTTAGATGGCAGGAAGTCGAGCTTCACGCGGAGGTCTCGCGCGTCCCAGTTGGTAAGTGCGCCGAGGTAGAACATGCCGTTGTGGCGGCGCAGGGTGAGGATGTATTGCCCAATCTCGCCTTGAAGCACGCGGGTGTCGTCGAACACCGTGGGCAGGGCAGCGATATATCGGGTAAACCCGTCTTCGGCCTCATACATCGTCGGTGCGTCGGCAAGCATGGTGAAAGGAGAGTCGTAGACCACGTACTCGGCGGCCTGATGGCAGCGTGTGCCTTGGCTCACGGGTTTGGAATAGCTCATCGCCCAGTCCCATTTGGTGCCGTTGCGCATGGCCCCTTGGGTAAAGTCCACGGGTCCGGCCATCATTCGGATGAAGGGGAAGGTGACGTCGTAGCGGGGATGATCGTTCTTGAGCGTGCCCCATTTCACCTCTTCCATGCCGAAGACGCTTTCATAGTTGAGCACGTTAGGGAATGTGCGATTGAGCCCCACGGGGGTGTAAATGCCGTGCAAGTCGAGCACCAAGCGATGGCGGGCGGCACACCGGGCCAGTCGTTCCACCATCTCGACGGCCGTCTGGTCGTTGCGATCCATGAAGTCGACCTTGAATCCTCGGATGCCCATCGCGGCATAGTGGCTGCAGATCTGCTCAAGATTCTCGTCCATCACGTTGAATACCGACCACAGCACGATGCCCACACCCTTCTGCCGACCGTAGTCGATGAGTTGCCGAAGGTCTATCTCGGGCACGGGATTCATGATGTCGCCGGTGTTGGAGTTGTACCAGCCTTCGTCGAGGATGATGTATTCCAGCCGGTGCTTCGCGGCGAAGTCGATATAATATTTATAGGTATCGGTGTTGATTCCCGACTTGAAGTTCACGCCCTTGAGATTCCAGTCGCACCACCAGTCCCATGCCGATTTGCCGGGTTTGATCCATGAGGTGTCGCCGATCGTGTTGGGGGCGGCGAGGGCATAGACCAAGTTGTTGGTGGGCATGTCCGTGTCTCGCTCGGTCACGGCGAGAATACGCCACGGCATGGACAGTGCGCCGGCGGTGCGGGCAATATAAGGCTCGGTGTCGGCGACGTAGGTCATGCTGCGCCACGGATAGCGCGACATGGTCTTGGGATAGGGTGCGAAGACGGCCGTGAGGGCATCGCCCTCGGCCCTGACAAACATGCCGGGATAGTGGTTCACGTCACTTTCGAGCACCGTGACCTTGGCCGGGCCGCAGTCTATGGTAGTGGGGAGGAAGGCTATCTCATGGCGCGCGGTGTCGAGGGTGGTCTCGTGGTAGATGTTTTGAAATGCCATCGCGAAGGGATTCTTCGCGTTGGTCGAGTAGGACAGCCATGCCTTGCGGTCGCGGCCGAACGCATAGCGAGCCTCTTCGTTGGCAATCGTGATGGGCTTGCGGCCCGAATAGACAAAGCGATAGGCCGCCCCCTCGTCGTAAGCGCGCACGATGAGGCTGAACCGCGCGTTCAGTTTCAGGGTGAGCTCGTTGGCCTTGGCCGTGAAATTCTTTTGGCGATAGAAGGGTGCGGAGATGTTCTCGCTGACAGCGTGTGCCTTGCCCGCCGACACTTTATCGCTCTTGCCCACGCTGATGCCATCGGCAAGCGTCAGGCTGATGGGCGAGGGGGCCATGAGTTGGTGCCCGTCGAGCAGCAGACGGAGAGACAAGGCGGGGTTGGAGGTGACCAGGACCTCAAGCCGTCCGTTGGGAGATTGCAAGCGGAACTCTTTGGCAGAGGATGACAATGCGGCAAAGAGACAGGCAAAAAAAAGAAGTTTCTTGACGTTCATAACAGATAGATTTCACTAAACTTCACAAAGATAAGCATTTCTATATGCAAAGCGTATAAAAAAAGTCTGATGTGTTGCGATAATCGTCTAAATTCTTGCGATTTTGTGTGAAAAGGACGATTTTTTCAGAAAGTTGGACAATATTTGTATGGATATAAGCGAAAACCGCCTTACTTTGCCTTACCATCGAATATTAACCTCGAAACAACGCAAACATTATTGAGATATGACTTACAAATCATTACTGTTTTTGGGGATTGCCCTCTCAGCCTCTGCCACACTCTATGCCGCCAAGACGGCCAAGAGACCCGGGAGAGGAGAGAAGCCCATCGTGGAGGTGCCATTCACCAAGGTACACCTGAACGACAACTTTTGGATGCCGCGCATCGAGATCAATCGCACGGTTTCCATACCCTCTGCCTTTCGGGAATGTGAGCAAAACGGACGATTCGATAACTTCGCCATTGCCGCAGGACTGAAGAAAGGGGAGCATAGGGGCGACTTTTCGTTTGACGACACCGACCCATATAAGGTGATCGAGGGGGCCAGCTATTCGTTGGCCGTGCACTATGACGCCAAGCTCGACCACTATCTCGACTCGGTCATCGCCAT
>DBQL01000102.1:5319-16164 GCA_002305235.1 Prevotella sp. UBA1395
AAGATCAACAGTCATGAACTCTACAACAGCGGTCATCTCATCGAGTCGGCCGTGGCGCATTACAAAGCCACAGGCAAGCGCTCATTCCTCAATGTGGCCATCAAGAATGCCGACCTCGTGTGTAAGACCTTCGGACCTGCCGACGGACAGATACACCGGCCGTCGGGACATCCTATCGTGGAGATGGCGCTGTGCAAGCTCTACAAGGTCACGGGAAACAAGAAATACTTGGAGACAGCCAAGTATTTCGTGGAGGAAACGGGACGCGGCACCGACGGCCATCGCCTCAACGAGTACTCGCAAGACCATAAGCCCATACTCAAGCAAGACGAGATCGTGGGGCATGCCGTGCGTGCGGGCTATCTGTATAGCGGGGTGGCCGACGTGGCTTCGCTCACCCACGACACTGCTTACTTCCATGCCTTGGAACGCATCTGGAACAACATGGCGGGCAAGAAGCTCTATATCACGGGTGGCATAGGCAGCAGGGCGCAGGGCGAAGGGTTCGGGCCGAACTATGAACTGAACAATATGACGGCCTATTCGGAGACTTGTGCGAGCATCGCCAACGTGTATTGGAACTACCGTATGTTCCTCGCCACCGGCGACGCGAAGTATGTCGACGTATACGAACGGGCACTCTACAATGGCGTGCTCAGCGGGGTGAGCCTCAGCGGAGACAAGTTTTTTTATGACAACCCGCTGGAGTCGATGGGGCAGCACGAACGGCAGAGATGGTTCGGATGTGCCTGCTGCCCGGGCAATGTGACCCGATTCGTGGCCGGCGTGCCCCAATACCAGTATGCTTCACAGGGCAATGACATCTTCGTGAATCTTTACATTCAGGGCAAGGCAGAGGTCAACGGGGTGCAACTCACGCAGACCACCGGCTATCCTTGGGACGGAAACATCACCGTCAACATTGATAAGACACGGGGTGGACAGTATGCCATTCGCTTCCGCATACCCTCATGGGCCAGAGAATGGCCCGTAGGCACCAACCTTTACAGGTTTGCCGATAACGCCAAACCGTGGTGCGTGAAGCTCAATGGGCGTGAGGTGGAAGCCGATTTGGTCAACGGATATGTGGTGATAGACCGCAAATGGAAGCGTGGCGACCGCGTGCTCATCGAACTGCCGATGGATGTTCGCCGCGTGACGGCCAATGATAACGTGGAGGACGACCGCGGAAAGATGGCATTGCAACGTGGCCCTGTGATGTTCTGCATGGAGGGAAAAGACCAGCCCGACGGCAAGGTCTTCAACAAAGCGATACTCCGAGACACCCCGATCGAGGCCGTTTATCATGCCGACATGCTCAACGGTGTCGTCGAATTGAGCGGCCAAGCACAGCAGGTGGAGCAAAACGGGGAGGTGCGCAANNGTGACATTCCGAGCCATTCCGTACAGCACTTGGAACAATCGCGGGGCCGATGAGATGGAGGTTTGGATTCCGGAGTCGGCAACAGGAGCGCATCCTGTTCCCACGCCAACCATCGCCGGCAAGGCCCGAACGCTCTTCAACCGCGGACCGATACAGAAGGATGCCCCCGAGAACATTGTCTCCGAGGGGGAGGCATGGGGCGTGAACGACCAATGGGAACCGCGCAGAAGCAGCGACACCAGTAAGCCATACCACTACTGGTGGCTCAAGAAGGGAACGCCGGAAAGCATCGCCTACGCCTTCGATAAACCATATACGGTGAGCAATGTGCAGGTATATTGGCTCGACTTCGACCATTATGACGGCAACTTCAGGGTGCCCGAGAGCTGGGCTTTGTATTATAAGGACGACTCGGGACAATGGAAAGAGGTAGAAGATCACACCCCATACGGAGTGGAGAAAGACCAATATAACAGCGTAGACTTCCGTCCCGTGACCACCACCGGACTGCGTATCGTGGCCAAACTGCGGCAAGGCGAGAGCGGCGGCGTGATCGAATGGAAAGTGAACGAATAGCTATCATCATATCAAACCAATCAAATTACTCAACATGAAGATAGCACCTGCTATGCAAAAGTTGTAAGTTGATAAAGTTTTCTTTATTTCAGCATATCTTTCATGTTCTTTTCTGATGGTTGTGTCGCTATACCGCGTCTATCCGCATGATTATCTACGCCACCAATACCGTATAGGGCTACCATTGCCAAGTCCGCAAAGTGACCAAGAACAAGAGCGTCTTTCCGACAGACGATGCACTGTACAAGCTTATCTATCCGGCCTATCGCAATATGCGCAAGAAATGGACCATGCCACTGGCAAACCATGGACAGACGGCATAACAATCAGCCATAAAGTTTGGAGACCGTTTCAAGATGATTTTACTTGTGCTGCCGCGGGCTCCTTGTCGTCGAAACGCGATTAAAAATCGCGTTCCGACGATCGAGGTTGAAGTCTAACGGAGAAGCGGCCTGACATAGTTGAGTTGACTAACCCGTAAATAATATCGTGTTTAACGTCTAACTTTTTGGGGTTTACTTCATTTTGACACACCCTCTCTTTAATGGAATAATGATTATCACCTATTCGACTCGTAGCCCTTATTTTGCACTAAGTTGGGATTGGTTTCCATTGCACTAAGCGGAATTGGGAAGATGGCGGTGTGACCGTCAGTAACCGCAGTATGATTAAACCAGTTCTTTGAGGAGAATGTGCCGAAACGAATCATCTGCGTCCTTCTCTGAGCCTCACAAGCAAACTCCCATCCCCATTCGTCGTATAGGCCACCAAGGACAACTGGAATCTGATTGCCTTTTACATCAATATTGTTATTCCAATCAAGTGTGCCGTACTTTATTCGGCTATCCCCTTTAAGTTTCTCTACAGAGACAACAGCTTTTGTTGTATCATTAAAGGCACGTGAACGTAACTGTGTAACAATTTTAGCAGCCTGAATCTCATCAGTTCCAAGGCGAAGGAGGCATTCGGCTTTATCAAGTAAAACTTCTGCATAACGGAAAAATGGGAAGTCGTTACTCCAAGTACCATTCGTTGTAGTAGGATCTGTTCCATATTTCCACACACGATATCCATAATCAATACTCGTTTCATTTTTCCCATCACGCATACATGTTAATGAGGGTAAGTAATTAACGCACGTCCACGCAAGTTTTCCTCCGCTGTTATACTGTGGTCCGGTTAGCCATGTATATTCCAGCCTTTTATCCCCCTCTTCATAAGAATTGATAAACTGAGGGTTAGCACAGCTACCTCCCCAAAAATAGTCGCTTGCATTTCCAAAAACTGTTTTTGCAACAGGTGGAAACCACTTATGTTGCATCTGGAAACCCTGATATCGACTGTCATAGGGTACGGCAAATATTATTTCTGGATTGCCCGACCCATTATCGTAAGTAAAATTCGACTTGTAATCTATGGATAAAGAGAATTTGCCACTATTAATGACTTGATTACAACATTCAAGACATTCCCTCCAGTGAGCCTTTCCTGTATATACCTCTGCATTGAGATACACTCGCGCTAAAGCTGTAAGAGCTCCCCACTTTGTCAATCGCCCATAAGTGGATGCATCGACAATCTCTGTGAGATGTGGTATAGCATTAGTAAGTTCGTCGACGACAAACCTAAATACTTCTTGCCGCTTTGCCTGTTTAGGTATACTGTCATTAAAATGTGTTACGATTGGTACATTACCGTGAGTATCAAGTAACATCATATACCATACAGCACGAATTGCTTTTAACTCTGCTATTGTAGATACCTTCAAATCATCACCAATGGGTAGCTCTCCTGCGTCTATTTGGTCTAATATGCGATTGGCATTATTGATAGCTGAATAGGGAGTATCGTAGCAATTCTCCGGTTGCCATGATTCGGAGGTCCATGTATGCTGGTGCATACGACGATAAGTTCCACCATCGTCCCATCCGTTAGGGCGGGTAGGTGTGATGATGACATCACCACTTTCTTCTTGTGCATCGAAGAGTCCTTGCCAATCCATAATGTATGTCAAAGGGTGATATACACTTGCTACCAGAGAGGCAATATCCTCCTGGTTCGGTTTGAAGGTTGACTGGGTTACCTCTGAATAAACATGTTCATCCAAATTAAAACAGCTGGTCAAACCAATCAAAACAAAAACACAGCAAACAATATTTGTTATATAATTCCTTTTCATATTGATGACAATAAAAATAAGTCTAAAATGTGACATTTAAACCTAATGTAAATGAACGTGTAGTGGGGTACTTGTCACGATCATCAGTTCCAGCCGTAAGCCCCGTAATGTCGACTTCAGGATCAATGCCCTTGTATCTTGTGATTGTGGCCAGATTAAGGCAACTAACATAAATTCTTAGCTTTTGGATACACTTTACCTTCTTCGTATTAAAGGTATAGCCTATCGTCAGATTATCGATTTTCCAAAATGAACCGTTCTCAATATACTGGCTCACATATCTTTGTGAGTCATTGATACGTACATTCTTCCCTGTCTTAATTAATGTTTTGCCATTATCACCAATTTCAAGTGCAGGATAGGTATCAAAAGCAGAGTTTAGTACATTATATTGAATTGTCGGATTTGCATAAAACATTTCTTGGAAATTCAATATCTGGAAACCGAACTGTCCGCGCATATTAACGCTTAAATCCCAATTCTTATAGGTCAACGTGTTGTTAAAATTAACAAAGTGCTTCGGAACACCATTGCCGAGAATCTGGCGATCTTCTGTGGTGGCATTTTTAGCCAAGTCATAGTATATTCCACCTGTAAGATTACCATTTGCGTCACGTTCAAGACGTTCTACTATCCACTCACCATTGTCACTTAACCCTACAGATTTTAAGCCGAAAAAATTACCAATCGAACTGCCAACCTTTACGCGATGTGTTTCTGTTTGAATAGGCTCGCCGGTATAACCAGTGGTAAACCAGTCAGTAGACATTGTAAACTCGTTATTACTAATAGAGCGTACTTCATTATTATTATGCGAATAAGAAAAATTTGCGGCCCACTCAAAATCCTTCGTCTTAATCGGGATAATATTTATTAGGACCTCTATACCCTTATTGCGAATTTTACCAACATTTGCCATGATTGTACTATACTGATAAGGAGGTACTGGAACAGAATAATTCCAAAGTGCATCCTTAGTATCACGCATATACAAATCTATGCTTCCACCTAATCTACCACCGAATAATTCATAATCAAAACCTATATTGTATTCATATTTTTTTTCCCAGTGCAGATTCGGATTAGCGTTACGGGTAGGTGTGAGTATTTTTATCCAGTTATTGTTGTAGAGGAAATAATTATCATATCCCAAGGATGCCAAACTTTGATAAGGATCGTTGATATCAATTCCTGTTATTCCAAAGCCAGCTCTTATTTTCAAGTTGTCTATCCAATTGAATTGTTTCATAAACTTTTCATTACTCATGCGCCAGCCAACAGAAACACCAGGGAAGTTGCCCCATTTTTGATCGTGTCCAAATTTCGAACTACCCTCATGGCGAATGGAAAACATGGCAAGGTAGCGGTCGTCGTAGTTGTAAGAAATACGCCCGAACAAGCCAATTAGACGTGTCTGATACTTGTACGACTGCATACCGGCTGTCCCTTCTTCAAGTCCTTTACCGGACTCAAGTTTATTATAAGTATAACTATCTGTCGGAAAATTGCGGTTACTTGCGGAGAATGACTCTGTACGATTATCCTCGAAGCTATATCCTGTAATGGCTTCAATGGAATGCTTACCAAACTTATGATGCCAATCAGCTGTTAATTCTACATTGTTATATATATAATCGCTACTATAGCGGTAAGCATAACCATTTACCCCATTTTCTGTTGTAGATGGGTGTAATTTAGTTTGATAATATCCGTTTAAAGAATTTTGGCCTTTACGCGTAACCGACCCCTTCACCGACAAATCTTCAAAAGGTCTGTAAACTAATGTTCCGGTAAAACGAAGATTTCGGCTTCGTGAACTGCCAATACTTTCGTTCTGTAGCGATACCGGATTATCATAAAAGTATACATTACGTTCTATGTAATTCCCGTTTTCGTCATAAATAGGTTGCGTAGGGTTATGAATGCAGGCATTGCGATAAACAGTACCATAGTTTACCCCATATGGACTCTTGCGCTCATTGGCTATAAGAATGATAGTACTTGTTAATCTATCATCAAACATCCGATGGGTAAGTTCTATATTTGCACGAATATTCTTGCTATTCGTTTGTTTCAACGTACCCTCCCTATTATTATAGTTGAGGGCAGCCAAATAACTTGAAGCTTTTGTGCCACCTCTATATGTAATATTATGATTGTGACTGATTGACGTACGGCTGACTTCACCAAGCCAGTCGGTATTGCCTCCATAATCTTTATCATCAGCACCTGATGGTGACCACCCTTCGTTGAGTCGCTGCCTGAGTTCTGAAGCATTGAGGAAATCCGCCTTTCTAACCTGATAAGCAACAGATAAATATCCATTGTATTCTATTGTTGGCTTCATCTCTCGACTTCCACTTTTTGTTGTGATAATGATAACGCCATTGGTTCCACGTGTTCCATAAATGGCTGTAGCAGAACCATCCTTCAGTACGTCTATCGTCTCAATATCTTCAGGTGCAACTGTTGAGAACGAGCCCGGAACTCCATCGACTAATATCAGTGGAGCACTGTTCCCCATGAGAGAAGAAGTACCGCGCAGCATAACGGTTGTTGAGCCGTTAGGATCTCCAGAAGGGAGTGATACATTAAGTCCTGCAACCTTACCTTGAACCAGTTGACCAGCATCAAGCACACTACCTGTGTTAAAATCTTTTGCTTTGACACTTGCCACACTGCTGGTCACATCTGCTTTTTTCTGTGTACCATAGCCGATAACAACAATCTCATTAAGGTCTGTTAAATCTTCTAATAATTCGACATCATGCAGGTTGCTGGTAACTGTAAAATATACATTTTGAAAGCCTACATAACTCACGACTACTGTCGTTCCGCGCGGCACAGAGAGCGAATAGTGGCCATTGAGGTCGGTGATAGTGCCGTTGCGCGGATTGTTTTTCTCGGCAACGGTTGCCCCAACGATGGGTTCACCCTGGGCATCTCTCACTACGCCATTGACCACGACGCTGTTTTGTTGCACGGCCTTCACTTCGAGAGCAGCCGTATGACCCCGGGCAGTCAGAGAGGATAAGCCCCATCCTGCTCCAAGGACCAAATACATCAGGGCCCGTACATAGCCTCGGCTATGCAATGAGCCATTAGTTGGTTGTGCCTGTTTCATGTTTCTTTGTTTTTAGTTTGATATTCTGTATTGCGTTTCAGATGCAAGCGCGGAAATGGAACAGTAATTACCAATCGCTTTAGATATATGGTAATTGGCTTACCAAGGCGTAGTAATTACCCTACAAGGCTGTGGTAATGACACTACCAAGGCGTGGTAACCGCTCCTTCTGTGTGGTTTGACCAAGCGGGCGCACTCAGCTGCCGAGTGCCGCACGCAGCCGGGCGACGGCCTCGCGTATCATGTCGGGTGTGCCGCTGCCTTCGCTGACATACCGCCCCACCATCTCGCCATAGGCCACGGCTTCACGGAGCTCACGGGACGAGGTGTCGTCGGGGGTGCCGGCCCTGCGCAGGAGGGCCGAAAGGGGGCGCAGGTCTTCCATCTCGGCAAGGTTTCCGGGGCGCATCGAGTTGATTGCCTTGCCGAGAAGGGCTGTGGCGGCCTCAACTTCGGTGGCACGCAGACGGCGACTGTCTGTGGCGAGCAATGGACGGGTCTTGACGAGGGCTTCTTGCAACCGGCGGAATCCATGGGGTGCCCACGGTGCGCAGGCCGAAGTTGCTGCCGTCGGTGAGACAGTTGAGGAGGGCCGGGCGGCCTGCTGCTCTTTCACGCGCTGGTCGGCCAGGTCTATCAGTGAGCGTAGCTCGGTGAGGTCGGGCAGACGAGAGCTATTGGAGCGGGTCAGCACGCCACCCGGAGGCAAGAGCCGGTAGTAGTGGGTGGAATGCTCGTGGCGTGCATAGTCTGGCACAAACCGTTGCCGGCCGATGTTCACCACGGGCGTGGACGATAGCGGGGGCGTGCCAGATGCTGTAGCGTGCAGTTGCCGTTTCGCCGTGCGCTCGATGGTGCGAGCAGCAGCCATGATGGTGTCGGTGCTGAGGCTGGCCTGAAGCCAAGTGGTGGCATCGGTGCCGGTCATGCAGAGCGGACCATACATCACAACACCTGTCCATGCTGAAGGCAGTGGCGTGCCGTCGGCACTGGCCACCTCGGCGGCGAGCTTGTCGGGGCCGTAGGCTATGTGGAGCGTGAAGGGCATGATGATTTCGAGGCGGTCTTTCGTGGTCCAGTGGCGATAGGGAATGGTGAGATAGGTGCCGGGCTGATACCTGCGCTGCACGTCCTTGCCATTAAGCATGATGCGAAATCCCTGTGTGGCCCAATAGGGCACACGGAGCTTGAGGGCGAAACTGCCCTCGCCCTGGGTGAGACGTAGGGTGGAACGCTGCGCGGGCCAAGCGCAGTCTTGTAGGAGGGTGAGCCCCTTGTCGTGCCAATGGAGGATGGTTGGCATGTAGAGCCCTACCCAAAGGGTACTGTCGTCGTGGAAGTAGGCGGCCTGCTGATACTTTGTGTGGTTTTCGGCTCCGGTGCCTCCGCAGCAGGTAGACTGCGGTGTGTCATTGCCAAAGGGTTTGGAGGCGTTGAGCCCCACGGCATACTGATAGGTCACCTCGTAATGGTCGGGGTTGAGCGAACCTACCATCTGGTTGTAGAGTGCCTGCTCGTAATAGTCCATGTAGGGCGCATAGTCGGGACGGTAGGCGTTGAGGTCTTTGGTGAGTTTGAGCAGATTGTAGACACAGCAGGTCTCGTTGAGGTCGGGATTGGCCGTGGCCTCGCCCTCCTGCATGCCGTTGGTGGCCATGGAGAGTACCTGGGTGTAGGGTTGGCGAAACATCTCGCCGTTGCCAACTCCACCCGTGGCATAGATATAGCGGCCCTGCACGAGCTGCCAGAAATGGCTGGCGATGTAATAATAATATGGTATATGGTTGTTGGTATAGGCACGCAGGGCCCCGATGATCATGGGAATGTGCTGGTTGGCGTGTCGCGACCGTATGTCGTCGATGTTACGCGCGAGAGGATCGAAGAATTTCGGGGCATCGAAGCAGAGCGCAGCCTCCATGAGCCGGGCGCGCTCGCCGTCGTCGGTCACCATCTCGGAGAGGCGCGCCAGACTCTCCTGCATGCCGCCTACCTCACCGGCGATGTACATGTCCCACATCTCGTAGCGGTTTCCGGGACGGGCACGCCGCTCGGCCTGACTGCCCGAGGCACTGACATAAGTGCGGTAGTGGAGCCGGTTCCATACCCACAGGCCCATGTCCTTGGCTATGAGCAGTGCCTTGGCTACGATGGCGGGGTCGTCGAAATAGGTGGCAATGTCGATGAGTCCGGCCAGTTGTTTGTGTACGGTATAGTAGGGTGCCCACACCCAGTCGGCATTGTTGTAGGGCCGATACATCTCTATCAGTGCGCAGTGCTGGGCGGGAATGGCATTGAGATAGCCGTAGCCGTAGCGTTCGGGATGCTGCTTGTAGCCGTCGAATGCGGCCCACGTGCCTTTCATCTCACGAAGCTCGCGTTCGGGGGCAAAGTCGCGGGCCTCCCAGTATCGGCCGAGGGAGTCGTTCCATACGAAGGTCTTTTCCTGACAGAGACGCAGTTCGTTGACCATGCGCGTAATGTTTCGGCGGAGCGTAGCCTTCTGCACGGGGTCGCGGGTCACGGCATAGGCCTGTGCGATGGCCGACATATAATGGCCCGAGCCATGACCCTTGAGCTTGGTGTCGGGCGAGTCCCACCCGTCGGATGGTGTATAGCCCGTGGTGGGCAGGCCGTAGGTGTCTCGGTAATTGTAGAGTTGTCGGGTCACATCCCATGCGCAGATTTGGCGCAAGGCCTCGTCGCGGTTATGAGTGAGGCGGTTGTCACCATGGAGTTCGACATCGCCTAAAGGAAAGAGTTGTGCGCGGGGACGCACAGGAGTAGCGATAGTATAGGCCGACACGTGTATGGTGGCTTTAATCGGATAGCCGTTGTCGGTGGTCTCATCGCCCACAACGTAGCCACGGAGTTCATAGCTGCTTCCTGCAGGATGGTGTGATGCATCGGCTATTTGGAGTTCGGCAGAGCGTGAGGTGTCGGTCCACCTCACCTGTCGGAAGGCTGCTGTACCATTATTATAGATGACCCAAACGCGGTGGGGCAGTATGGGCGCAGTGCCTACTGGGCAACTCACTGTGACGGGAGTGACTTTCCTGATGGCGAGCGGGGCAGACATCAGGGGCAGCGAGCAGAGCGAGATCAAAAGTAAGAAGATGGGGCGGATAGGTCTCATAGTGAAGAATCAAAAGATAAAGTCATTTGGGTTGAACGATATGGCAAATTTAGGAAAATTGTCAGTTGCCTTATGACATGATATTCCAAAAATGATAGCACGATAGTCCAAAATTGGCCAGACTGGACGATTCTTTCGGTTTTCAGTACGATTCTTTCAGTTTGAGCGACTTTTTTGCAAATGAAAACGATATGTTACCGCCATCTGCACGGCCTGATATCGACAACAAACCGAATAGAACCCAATATCCTTATACTATATGTGTAACATCATCACCGCATAGGCCGCGTTCACGCTCTTGCCAGTCGAAGCAAAAACAGGCCGGTCACTTGGCAGGTCACCCCATCATGCCCGTGTCCTTCACCTCGGTGAGCGTATGGAACAATGCGTTCTGGGCTCAGCGACTCGAGATGTCTGGAAATGTCACAAGCCTACGGACAACGCGATTG
>DBQL01000120.1:0-9843 GCA_002305235.1 Prevotella sp. UBA1395
CTCCACCACATAGAGGGTGTCGGCCGACTCATTGTCCAACTTGCAAACGCGGTCGTAAGGATGATAGTCATCACAGGTCATGGCGGTACAGAGCAGGAAAACCGCGGATAGCGCCGGCATCAGCCAATGGGTGTGCCGTTTCGAATGATACTTCATTGCATTTAAATGATTGAGGGATTGAAAGATTCAGGAGGTATGGGGTGTTCTGCATTTCCTATTCTTTTCTTTTCAATGTGATGACATTCACCTCGGGTCACGCGCCCAATCGGAACGGCACCGTGCCGCCGACGCCCAACGACACATGCAGCATCGCGCCGTTCTCGATATATTTCCCACCCCACTCATTGTATGCCCATCGGGCGGGAGAAAACTTCCCTATACGCAGCTGTCCGGCGTGGGTGTGCCCCGAAAGGGTAAGGGCGATGTCGGTCTTGCCCAGCACTTCGCGTCGCCAGTGGCTCGGGTCATGGCTCAACAATATCTTGAACATGCCCCCCGGCAATCCCGTCATGGCACGGGGCAGGTCGCCATAGTCGGGAAACGGCGGCCTGCTGCTGTTCTCGACACCGATCAGCGCGATGGCCTCTCCGTCGCCACGGGCAATGGTCACGTTCTCGTTGAGCAGCAGTTGCCAGCCCATTTTCTCCTCCAAATACTGCAACACGTGACGGTTGCGAGCCACATTGCGCAGGCTCTTGTCGGTTCCATACTCGCAATAATCGTGGTTTCCCATGATGGAAAACACCCCGTCGGGGGCATGGATCTGCCGCAGGGCATGCTGAAACGGAATCAGTTCGTCGGCGCTCACGTTCACCAAGTCGCCGGTAAAGACCACCAAGTCGGGATGCTGTGCATTGACCACGTCCACCAACTTGTCTATAAACCCTCGGTTGCGAAGGAATGTACCGATGTGGATATCGGAGAGCTGCAACACCCTATAACCCTCGAACGCCGGGGGCAGAAGCCCGGAACGACATGTCGCGGCGCGCACCACGATGTGCCGCCATCCGAAAAAGAACCCATAGATCACCACCGACCATATCAGCGCCGGCATGGCCAAGGCCCATCTCCACCCCACTATCGGCCACGCCGCGAGAAACAACAGTCCCGGGATGCCGATAAAGAGAATGCTCCCAAAGATGAGACGCATCATGGTATTATGACGGAGCTTCACGTTCATAGGCCAACATTTTTGACAAAGATAATATTTTAAACGTTAAAAGATAAAAGATAATAGTTAAAAAATAAGTTTTTGACATCAAGCCGACTAAACTTTTGGGTATCATTGATCGTCTATAACACTAAACAGCTTCAATCAAGACAGAAAACAAATGAAGAAGAAATCCATCATCGCATCAGCCGTTGCGGCAACGGCTCTTGTCGTTTTGGCCGCTGCCATACCCTCAGATACGGTCATCACCAAGGATGCCGGGGCAACGATAGTGAACACCACCGAACTGACCAAGAACATCAGGGGATACAAGAGTGCCACCCCTGTGAAGATCACCATCCAAAAAAACCGCGTGGTGAAAATAGAGGCGTTGAAAAACCGCGAGACCCCGCAGTATTTCGCAAAAGCCAAGGCTGTGCTCAACAGTTTCGAGGGAAAGACGGTGACCAAAGCCGCAAAGATGGATGTCGATGCCGTTACCGGAGCCACCCTCTCGAGCAAAGCGTTGGTGGAGAACGTTCGCACGGGACTGAAATACTACAAGGACCACAAGTAGTCGGGGGTACGATGGGGCTTGCCCACCATCAGGCACGACGGCGACTGCCAATGGCATGAAAGCCCGATGGGCACGGCATGCGAATGGCAAAACGCCCGCGACGAACCATATATACGGTTGAGGTCTGCGACGGTTGTGACACACAACAACTGTCGCAGACCTCTTTTCGTATATGCCATACGCGTCTCTCGCCGTGCATTTGTCTCCATCTCGCCACACCGTTCCCCACCCCTCGCTCTCCCATTCCATTCTCAGCAAGTCGCCAACCCGGTCACAACCCGTTGCCCTCAGCGCACGCCGCACTTCAGCATGCCCCCGCCTGCTTACACCTATAAGCTCCACCGAGACACTGCGCGCGCCAATAATTCCGCTTTGCCCGAACCGCACTCCAAAGCCGACTCAAACAAAACCATAAAACATTGATAATCAACACTTTGAAAAATACTCAAAAACCCCTTTGCGATTCGATAGTAATCGTGACGCGAAACGATAGTAATCGCGCGACAAAACGATAGTAATCGCGACGCGAAAAGATAGCTATCGCAAAGGCATGGGATAGCAGCCTTTTGGCGGGCGTAAAACAGCGGTCCGGACAAGCGCGTTTTTCGACAAAAAGAAAGGGTAATCAGGGCGATTTCACGGCATGGCAACCATTCCCGAAAGCAATAAAAAAACGATGCTCACCACGCGAAGATGGCCACCAAGGGCAGGTGGTCGCTGAACCCGTTGAGATACTTGGGACCCTGATAATTGCGACGTGGCTTGACCCCGCCATACCTCGAATCCTCTTCCAAGAGAAACGGGGCATCGTTGATGTGGCACGCCTTGAGGCTCGCGCGCAGCGTGTCCGAGCAGAAAATGTGGTCGAGGCTGCCCCATAATCCGCGATAGCGATAGGTGCCCCGCGCGCCGTGGGTGCCGCGTGCCGATGCCGAAATGTCGGCGAGCCGGTGTTGCTCGAGCAGCACCAGCGACGCGTCGCCGGTGTAATCGTTGAAGTCGCCCATCACCACGATGTGTGCGTCGGCCGACACGGCACGCACCGAGTCGACCGCCCGGCACAGTTCGCCGGCCACCAGCACACGATAAGGGCGGGTGGCCCGCTCCCCATCCGACCGGCTCGGAGCATGCACCACAAAGACATGGAGGGTGTCGCCCGTGATGATTTCGCCCGAGGCGTAGAGAATATCACGGGTGGGACGGAAGCCACGCGGAGGCGTGACACGCAGCGACCGGTGGTTGATGAGACGGAAAGTGAAGGGTGAATAGACCAGTGCCACGTCGATGCCGCGGCGGTCGGGACTGTCGGTCATGACATATTCATAGCCCGCCTGTCGCAGCAATGAGCGGCGGGTGAGGTCGAACATCACGCTGTCGTTCTCGACCTCAGTCAGTGCAATGAGGTCGGGAACGACTTGGACGGAGTCGGTCATGCCGCAGGATAGAATGGTTTGTCCTATGCGGTTGACCTTCTGCCAATAGCGTGTGGGAGTCCAACGATAGGCTGAAGACGGAAGAAACTCGTCGTCGTCTTTCAGGCTATCGTTGCGGGTGTCGAACAGGTTCTCACAGTTCAGTTCGACAATGGTAAACAGGGAGACAAGCAGTAAGGCAAGACTCATTACATGTTGTCATTGGCAAAGAGCGGGTCTTCGGGCATGACCATGATGGGTTTCTGGTCAAACTGCCTGAGCGTTTCCTCGGGCACATACTGCTTGTCGACCACAAGGCGGAAGGTGTACTCGTTGAACCAGTTGTTGGTCATGATGAGATAGCCGTTCTGTCCGTAGCTCGGACCCCAGCTGTTCTCCACTTTCCACTTGAGGGGATGGCCCTCGGCATCGAGGTCTACGGCCGTGAGCGTCATGGCATGCGTCGAACCGCTATCGTATGTCTCTATGCGCTGGGCCTTGGACATGCCGAACACAGTGCCCAAAAGCGAGGAATAGTCGTAGTTGTCGGTATCGAGATAGCCACGTTTGCGATCCAACTGTTTGCCCACGTCATAGCTTGAGTAGAGCTTTCGGCCGTCTTTGAGCGAGGCAATGGCCAGCTGTGCAATCTCGTTCATGGGCAGGTTGAGGTATTTCCAATTGTGGCCGTCGTAGGTATGGCGGTCGTATTCCACCTCAAAGGTCTTGTGATACGGGCGCCGCGGGTCGTTCATCACCATGATGAACGACCCGTTCACCGGGCGGCCCACAATCTCGTCGAAAAACTCCTTGGGCGTATAGGTCTTGGCTTGGCCCACGGCTTTGCCATTCTTATCGCGGAAAGCATAAGAGAATTGCTTCACCGGCTCGCCCACGGTGAGTGTGAGAATGTGGTAAATGGTGCCCAGCATCTCCACCTTACGCTGCCTCACGGCATCGGCCTTCTTACCCGAGGCCACCATCGCACGTAGCTCCAAGCCAAACTCGCGCAGCTTCGACGAGATCATCTTCTGCATCTGCGAGGTGTTGTCGGAGGAGAAAGTCTCGGGCATGACGCTCATGGGCACAAGCCCATACTTGTCGGCAAGGTCGGCCACACCGCAGAACGTGCCGCCGTCTCCGATGGGGTTTTGGAAGAAAAACTTCACGCGGGTATCGTCCATAGGCTTCTTGGCGCAGTCGATGACACCCTGAAGCATGAGGTTGGCCTTCTCTAACTGGTCATAGAAAAAAAGGTACGATTGTGACAACTCCACGCGCAGGCTGTCGTCATGGGCCTTGGCAAAGTTGGCGCGGAGCACGTTCAGACCCGAGAACAGCCAGCATCGGCCGGAACTTTGCTGGTCGTGGATGCTCTGCTTGGGCGTTTCCACGCTGAAATAGGTATCCACCTGCCCCAAGTTCTTGTAGTTCTTGGCAAGGTCATCGATCTTATTCGAGGCGATGGCGTTGGCCAATGCCTTGTAAGCGGGGTTCTGGCTCTGCGCCGATTCTATTTTGCGCAGCATCTCCGGCGAGATGCCTCCGTCCGCCGTCTGGGCGGCAAGGGCGCCTGAACAAAGGATAAACAGGGATAAAACGAATGATTTTTTCTTCATAATATGAAATTAGAACGATTGGCTAAGTTGTCATTTATCTTTTGCAAAGATAGCGATTTTATCATAGTTTACATACCTTTCTCATTTAAATATATTATCTTTGCAAGGTTATTCCATTAGAATATCGATGAACCAGCATAAATTCGGACTGTTAAGTCAAATAGAATATCCTGCTGATCTTAGAAAGCTCAGCATAGACCGGCTGCCGGAAGTGTGCGAGGAACTTCGCCAAAACATCATCGACGAGGTTTCGGTCAATCCCGGTCACTTCGCCTCAAGTCTCGGCGTTGTCGAACTTACGGTGGCACTGCACTATGTCTTTGATACGCCTGAAGACCGCATCGTTTGGGATGTGGGGCATCAGGCCTACGGCCATAAGATTCTTACCGGGCGGCGAGACCGGTTTTCTACCAATAGGAAATTCGGCGGCATCAGCCCGTTCCCCACTCCCTTGGAAAGCGATTACGACACTTTTGCCTGCGGACATGCGTCGAACAGTATCTCCGCCGCCTTAGGCATGGCGGTGGCGGCCAAGCGTACCGGCAACGACAACCGGCATGTGGTGGCAGTCATCGGAGACGGCTCGATGAGCGGAGGGCTCGCCTTCGAGGGTATCAACAACGCCAGCAGCACGCCCAATGACCTGCTCATCGTGCTCAATGACAACGACATGTCCATAGACAGGGCGGTGGGAGGCATGGAGCAATACCTGCTCAATCTCGACACCAACGAGACCTATAACAAGATACGTTTCAAGGCTTCGCAGTGGCTAAGGGCTAAGGGTTATCTCAACGATGACCGCAGAAAGGGCATCATCAGACTGAACAACGCCATCAAAAGCGCCATCAGTCATCAGCAGAATATCTTCGAGGGAATGAACATCCGATACTTCGGGCCGTTCGATGGCCATGATGTCAAGGATATGGTAAGGGTGCTGAGACAGCTCAAGGATATGAAAGGCCCCAAGCTGTTGCATCTCCATACCGTGAAAGGCAAGGGCTATGAGCCGGCCGAGAAAGCGGCAACCATTTGGCATGCGCCCGGAAAATTCGACCCCGAAACGGGCAAACGCATCATCCCCGACACATCCAACCAACCACCCAAATACCAAGATGTTTTCGGCAACACGCTGTTGGAACTGGCCGAGCAAAACCCCAAGATCGTGGGAGTGACACCCGCCATGCCCACCGGATGCTCCATGAATATCATGATGAAGGCTATGGCCGACCGCACATTCGACGTGGGAATAGCCGAGGGACATGCCGTGACATTCTCCGGAGGAATGGCCAAGGACGGACTGATACCATTCTGCAACATCTACAGTTCGTTCTCACAACGGGCCTACGACAATATCATCCACGATCTTGCCATACTCAACCTACCCGTGGTGTTGTGCTTAGACCGTGCCGGACTCGTCGGCGAGGACGGCGCGACACATCACGGAGCATTCGACATGGCGGCCTTGCGCCCCATCCCCAACCTCACCATCGCCTCGCCGATGAACGAGCATGAGCTGCGCAAACTGATGTTTACCGCCCAGTTGCCCGGCAAGGGAACGTTTGTCATACGCTATCCACGGGGCAACGGAGTGCTCGTAGACTGGAAATGTCNNTCAGCATAGGACCGGTGGGCAATGACGTGGAAGAAGCCATCGCCATGACAGGACGGTCGGTGGCACATTACGACCTGCGATTCCTCAAACCGCTGGACGATGCCCTGCTCGATGAGGTGGGACGACGATTCCAAAAGGTCATCACCATCGAAGATGGCGTGCGCAACGGTGGCATGGGGTCGGCGCTATTGGAATGGATGGATGACCACAACTACCACCCGAAAGTGGTGAGAATGGGTCTCCCCGACGACAGATTCATCGTTCATGGAACTGTGCCCGAACTGCAACGACTATGCGGAATAGACACGGAATCGATCAAGGATACCATACTTGAACTATTGCAGCAATTATGAAAATCATCATCACGGGTGCCTATGCCATCGGAACCTACCTCGCCCGGCTGCTCTCCCGCAATCGCGAAGAGCTGACAATCATCGACGACGACGAGGAGCGGCTGGAACGGATCGGGTCTGATTATGACCTGCTTACGCTGCACGGGTCGCCCTCGAGCGTGAAAACACTGAAGGAAGCCGGTGCTTCCGGGGCCGACCTTTTTATCGCCGTGACCCCCAACGAGAACGAGAACATCAACAGTTGCATCATCGCCCATGCCCTCCACGCCAAGAAAACGGTGGCTCAGGTCAACGACGCGGAATACATGGAAAACAATGTTCACAAGATGTATCAAGAGTTGGGCGTCGACGAACTCATCTATCCCGAGATGCTTGCGGCACGCGATATCAACAACGGTTTGAAGATGTCGTGGGTAAGACAGCGCTGGGACGTGCACGATGGAGCATTGGTCATGCTGGGCATCAAGTTGCGGGAGTCGTGCGAAATCCTTAACCAGCCGCTGCGAGAACTGTGCGGTCCCGACGACCCTTACCATGTAGTGGCCATCAAAAGGGGTGGAGAGACGATCATTCCCGGTGGTAACGACGTGCTGAAATGCTTGGATCTGGCTTACTTCATGACCACAAGACAGTATATTCCCTATATCCGTAAGATCGTGGGAAAGGAGCATTACGTGGAGGTGAAAAACGTGATGGTCATGGGAGGCGGCGTCACTGCGGTGAGGGCCTTGCAGACAATGCCCAAATATATGAATGCGAAGGTCTTTGAGGTGGACCCCGTTCGCTGCGAAGAGTTGAACCAACTGCTCGACGACAACACCCTCGTCATCCACGGAGATGCACGCGACATATCGCTCCTTACAGAAGAAGGCATCAAGAATACGCAGGCATTTGTTGCCCTTTCGGGCAACACCGAGGCCAACATTTTGGCCTGTCTCACCGCCAAACGCCTTGGCGTTCGCAAGACGGTGGCTATGGTAGAGAACATCGATTACGTCAGTATGGCTGAGAGTTTGGATATTGGAACAATCATCAACAAGAAGGCCATTGCCGCCAGCAGCATCTACCAGCTCATGCTTGATGCCGATGTTATGAACGTGACATTCCTCATGTCGGCCAACGCTGACGTTGCAGAGTTTATCCCCAAAGAAGGCTCCCGGGTGACCGAGAAGCCCGTGAAGGACCTGAAATTACCGCAGGGAATCACCATCGGAGGATTGGTAAGAAACGGCGTGGGCATGCTGGTGTCGGGCAATACACAGATCCAAGCCGGCGACTCCGTGGTGGTGTTCTGCCACAACGTGAACATGAAGAAACTCGAGAAACTGTTTAATTAAGGGTATTCGTGATCAATTTCAGAATCATATACAAGATTCTTGGCGCGCTGCTGTTTATCGAAGCGTCCTTGATGATATGGTGTTTGCTCATGGCCATATACTTTGGCGAAGACGACACCCTGCCCTTCGCGCTCTCTGTTGTGGTCACCGTGCTGGCGGGAATATACCTTCGTTTTGCCGGCCGCAACGCCGATAACATCCTCACCCGCCGCGACTCGTTCCTTGTAGTGACGCTGGCGTGGGTGGTATTCTCGGCTTTTGGCACCATGCCCTTTTTGCTTGGGGGCTATCTTCACAGCTTTACCGATGCTTTTTTCGAGATGATGTCGGGGTTCACCACAACAGGAGCGACCATCATCGATGATGTGGAATCGCTGCCCCACGGCATTCTTTTTTGGCGTTCGCTGTCTCACTGGATTGGCGGTTTGGGTATAGTCTTCTTCACCATAGCCCTTCTGCCGTCGTTAGTAGGTGGCAACACCAAGGTGTTTGCAGCCGAATCGACCGGCCCCATCAAGACAAGGCTCCACCCCAAACTGTCTATGGGTGCCCGGTGGATATGGGCCGTCTACCTCTTTCTCACGTTCTCCTGCATGGCGTCGTATATGCTTTGCGGCATGGATTGGTTCGAAGGCATCAACTTCGCCATGTCTACCACGGCCACAGGAGGCTTTTCCATCTACAACGAAAGCATCGCCTATTTCCACAATCCAGCCTTGGATTACACCTCTGCATTCTATTGTTTTGCCTCGGGTATCAACTTCACGCTGCTGTATTTCAGCGTCGCGAAGCTGAAATTCAAGGAATTATGGAAAGACAGTGAGTTTCAGTTTTACAGTCTTGTGGTTTTGATTTTCGCGGCATTCGTGATGTTCGAGCTTATTTATCGTAATGATTACGGCATCGAGAAAGCTTTCCGCACCTCGATATTCCAAATCATCTCTTTTATCACCACCACCGGATTCTATAATGACGACGCCAACACATGGCCGCATATCACATGGGTAGTGCTGTCGGTTTGCATGTTCTTGGGAGCCTGTTCGGGCAGCACGAGTGGCGGATTCAAATGTGTCCGTGGCGTGATGATGATCAAAGTCATCAAGAACGAGCTACATCAGCGTTTGCATCCGAGTGCCGTCTTCCCGTTGAAAATCAGCGGAAACAATGTTCCCGGCAGTCAGCGCGTCTCGCTATTGGCATTTTATTCCACTTATCTGCTCATCATCTTGGGCATGGCCTTCGTGCTCATCGCTTTCGGAGTGGACAATATCGATGCCATCACGGTGTGCCTCAGCTCACTCGGAAATGTGGGACCCGCATTGGGGAAAGAGATCGGGCCCACCATGTCGTGGTCTATTCTTCCCGACGGAGCGAAGTGGGTCTGCTCGTTTATGATGCTTGTCGGCCGTTTGGAGATATTCACCGTGCTGGTCATTCTCACCCCCTCTTTTTGGACAAAGAACTGAGCTGCCCCATCAAAAACCGCCCCGTTGATTTCTTGCGAAATCAACGGGGCGGTCGTATTACATATCCCTCAAGATCAGGCTTTGTTCATTTTCTCCTTGATGGCATTCATGATGAGGCCCTCAAGTTCCTCGCATAACTCGGGGTTGTCGCCGAGAAGTTTCTGCGTGGCATCACGCCCCTGCGCCAGTTTGGAGCCGTTATAGCTGAACCAGCTGCCGCTCTTCTGCACGATTTCGTATTCCACGCCGAGGTCGAGAATCTCTCCCACCTTATTGATACCGGTGCCAAAGGTGATGTCGAACTCTGTCTTGCGGAA
>DBQL01000120.1:9943-12981 GCA_002305235.1 Prevotella sp. UBA1395
GTGTTGGTCTTCGCGATGGTGGATGTGAGCTTGCGCAGGGCCTGGCTCATCAGCCTTGCCTGAAGTCCGACCACCGAGTCGCCCATCTCTCCTTCGATTTCCTTCTTGGGAGTCAACGCCGCCACGGAGTCGATCACCAAGATATCCACTGCCGAAGAGCTGATGAGCTGGTCGGCTATCTGCAGCGCCTGCTCGCCATTGTCGGGTTGCGAAATCCACAGGTTGTCCACATCCACGCCCAGTTTCTGCGCGTAGAACCTGTCGAATGCATGCTCCGCGTCGATGAACGCGGCGATGCCGCCCCGTTTTTGTGCCTCGGCGATGGCATGAATGGCCAAGGTGGTCTTACCGGAAGACTCCGGACCGAAGATCTCGACGATTCTGCCGCGCGGATAGCCCCCCACGCCCAAGGCCACATCGAGGCCGATCGACCCCGAGGGGATGACCTCCACTTGCTCAATATTCTCGTCGCCCATGCGCATGATGGACCCTTTTCCGAAATCTTTCTCTATCTTGGACATGGCAGCTTGCAGCGCCTTGAGCTTGGCTTCCTTATCCGATTTCTGCTGCGTCGCCTTCTCGGCGCCCTGTCCTTCTTCTGATTTTGCCATAGTTGTTGATGTTTATTGTCTCCCCAAAAGCCCTCCGGGGAGGTGCTGATCAATAGCTCCGGCGGGCGCTCCGCCATGAGAGGGATGGTTGTTTGTATGTTGTTCCGATGATATACCTCGGCATGCGGCCCACGGCCAACGTGCCCGCTTGTCAAGGACCGGGGAGCGCTTGCCGCCCGAGCGGAGGCTTAAAGTTCCAAGTCCTTGTCAAACTCCTCATGCCACGGCAGTCCCTGTTCGTTGAGAACCTTCAGGAACGGATCCGGGTCGAAATCCTCCACGTTCCACACGCCCGGCTTGCTCCACAGGCCTTTGAGGAACATCATCGCCCCCGCCATAGCCGGCACGCCGGTGGTATAGCTCACACCCTGCATGCCCGTCTCGTTGTACGCGTCTTGATGCTTGCAGTTGTTATATATATAATAGGTACGTTCCTTGCCGTCTTTCACGCCCCTGATGCGGCATCCGATGCTTGTCTCGCCGTCGTAGTTCTCGCCAAGGTCCTGCGGATTGGGCAATACGGCCTTGAGAAACTGCAGCGGCACGATGTTCACCTTCACCGTCTTGCCCGAGCCATCGGCCAGCGGAGCCTCATACTCCACGTTGTCGATGCGGCTCATGCCGAGGTTTTGTATGCAGTCGAGATAAGTGAGATACTGCTGTCCGAAAGTCATCCAAAACCTTGCCCGCTTGATGGTGGGATAGTTTTTCACGAGGCTTTCCAGCTCCTCGTGGTGCATGAGGTAGCTGTCTCTCGGCCCGATGTTGGGATAAGTAATGTCTTGGTGCACGGCCAGCGGCTCGGTCTCCACCCACTCCCCGTTTTCATAGTAGAGCCCCTTCTGCGTGATCTCGCGGATGTTGATTTCCGGATTGAAGTTGGTGGCGAAAGCCTTGTGATGGTTTCCGGCGTTGCAGTCCACAATGTCGAGATAGTGTATTTCGTCGAAATGGTGCTTGGCGGCGTATGCGGTATATGCCTGCGACACGCCGGGGTCGAATCCACAGCCGAGAATGGCGGTCAGTCCGGCCTCCTCGAAACGCTGCTTGTATGCCCACTGCCAGCTGTACTCAAAGTGGGCCTCGTCTTTGGGCTCATAGTTGGCCGTGTCGAGATAGTTGCAACCGCATGCGAGACAGGCCTCCATGATGGTCAGGTCTTGATAGGGCAAGGCAAGGTTCACCACCAAGTCGGGCTTATAGTCCGACAATAACGCCTTGAGCTGGTCCACGTCGTCGGCATCGACCTCTGCCGTGGGAATATCCATGTCATAGCCTTTGGCATGGATGGCTTCCACCAGCCGGTCACATTTCTCCTTGTGATGGCTTGCAATCATCAACTCAGAGAACACGTCTCTGTTTTGCACAATCTTGAAGGCGCACACCGTAGCCACGCCTCCGGCCCCGATCATGAGAACCCTTCCCGTGTCCTTTTCACGGAGAGGATGTCCGGCAGCCGATGTGTTGGAGGCTGCGTGAGCATTTTGCAAATCGTTCATTATCGTCTGTATTTTGTTTATTGTTTGTTCTATGTGGTAAAAAGATATCCCGTTGCCGCGTCATCTCCCATGCTTCCGTTTGCAGGACGGCCGTGGTGCGGCCTTACAGCTCCTCGCCCCTTATCCCCAAGGCGTTTGTCAGTGAGTAGCCGAGGATTTCCTGCCTGAAGTTGCCGCCCTGCATGGGCTGCATGGCAAACACCGTGACGCGCATGTCGTCGGGGGCATCGCGCAGCGCACGGCGCACCTCCTCGTAGTCGTCACCCTGCTCGCCATTGGGTATGACCATGAGGCGTTTCACCTCACGATGCTCCAAGATGGTTTTGATGGCGTCGGTCAGATAGTCGGCCTTGTCCACCACCTCGCCCACGGGATAGGCGTTGATGATAAACTCTCCAAGGCGCTCGTCCCTGAAAGCCTGGCCCGACAGCTCGGTGTCGTAGGCCGCGGGAACAAAATTTTGCAATTGCTTTTTCTTCGCGTCGTGCACCAGCACCACTTGGGTCTCGTGCTCCGCGCCGTCGTCACGCAGGCCGCCGTCGAGCGCGATGTTCATCGCCCAGCGGCTCAGGTCGGCCTTGGGTATGGCGCGACCGATCATGCGTTCAAACTGCACTGTCAGTTGAAACACCACGTAGTCGATGTAGTCGGCATCGGCAAGGATGATGTTTTCGCTCAATTTCACATGGCTTGTGTCTTGCAAATTCATATTGCAAAGATAACTTATTATTTTGGTTTTTGCAAGTGAAAAATAAAAAATAAGATGGTGTGCGACAGCCTTGCCCGAAAGGCTGTTTCGGGGTCGCCGTATGACCTCTATCGACAGGCTTTGCGATAGCTATCTTTTCGCGTCGCGATTACTATCGTTTCGTCGTGCGATTACTATCGTTTCGCGTCGCGATTACTATCGTTTCGCAAAGGGATAATC
>DBQL01000120.1:13000-13741 GCA_002305235.1 Prevotella sp. UBA1395
CGGAGACACTTTGGAGGGGATAAGGGAAAGACGGTGCACTGAGGCGCGGAGCGCGCGGAGCCCCAACCGAAACCTCGATGATGTCTCGAGAAGAACGGCGACACGTTACTCCGGCACCACAAAAAAACCGCAACCCCGGGAGAGGTTGCGGCTATGACAAGCAACGTGTTGACGCGACGACTAAAGCGGTGTGGTGAAAATGAAGTTACGTATTACCCAATAGCTCAGAATGCCGGCCAGATAGCCCACGAGCGCCACCCAGCTCACACGCTTCATATACCACCCGAAGGTGATCTTCTCCAAGCCCATCACCACCACGCCGGCGGCCGAGCCGATGATGAGGATTGAGCCGCCCACGCCGGCACAGTAGGCCAGCAATTGCCAGAAGATGCCATCGACAGCCATATCGCCCGCAGATGCCACGGGGTACATGCCCATGCAGCCGGCCACCAAAGGCACGTTGTCGACAATGCTCGAGAGTATTCCGATAATACCCGTCACGGCATAGTGATTGCCGTCGAAAGCAACATCAAGACCTTTGCCGAGCGCGGTGAGCACGCCCACCTCTTCCAAGCAAGCCACGGCCATGAGAATGCCGAGGAAGAAGAGTATGGTAGACATATCTATATTATGGAGCAGCGCGGTGACACGCTTCTTGGTGCCGCCGGCATCTTGCGCGCGGTGCAGGTTGCGGTAGAACACCTCCGTGGTGATCCACAGCACACTCAGCACGAGCAGTAT